>JBDTWV010000222.1:0-5195 GCA_040006495.1 Dokdonella sp. | reverse complement strand
GCATCTACGGCCGGCGCATGTACGAGACCTGGTACAAGATGACCCAGATGGTGCTGACCGGCTTCCCGCTGCAGAAGGTGCTGACCCATCAGATCGCCATCGACGATTTCCAGAAGGGCTTCGACCTGATGGATGCCGGACAGTGCGGCAAGGTGGTGTGTTCATGGAATTGAAGGATCAATCGCCCGTGGAAGAGCATGCCGTGTAGCAAACAACACCAAGGTTTTCCTGGCTCCGGCGCGAGAGAATCAGTCTCGCGGATGTTGCGGTCCATACCTTCGCGGTCGTACTCGGCATCCTGCTTGCGCTGTTCATCAACGGCTGGAACACTCAGCGCGAGCAACGGGCGACGGGCGACGGTCGACGAGTCCATGCACGCGATACGTGCGGAACTTGCCGCCAACCGGATCGCTCTGCGCGACCATGCTACGCAAATGTTCGACATGGCCACGCGCATGCGGAAATCGCCGGTAAACAAGAATCAGCCGCCGCATCCCTGCTTTGAATGGGATCAGTTCCGTGGGATCGGCGACTTGAACCTGGTCGATGCGGCTTATCAGACCTCGATCGCCACGCAGGCGCTGGCCAATATGCCTTTCAAGCAAGCGCAGCTCGTGTCGCAGATCTACGGCTGGCAGCGCTCTAGGGAGAAGGGAATCGATTTGGATGCCACGCTGCTGTTTGTACATCCGGAACCGCTGGATTTGTGCACCGGCATTGTCGAAGAAGCCGGCCGAGGTGATCTGAAACTCGATGCCATCTATGCCCGCCTGTTAGGCCCCGACACGGCGGCGTCGCCCGCGCCGCCAGTACCCCATTGACACGTACTAACGCCTCGAACAAGGAATTCGCCATGGCCTGTACCGGCTAGGAACGCTATCTACAGGATGACCCGGATGGTGTTGACCAGCTTCCGCTGCAGAAGGTCTCACCCACCACATCGCCATCGACGATTTCCAGAAGGATTTCGACCTGATGGGTGCCGGCACCTGCGGCAAGGTCGTCTGCTCCTGGAATTGAGTATCAGCAACGTGGCCGCCGCTGCACGCTACACTGCCCGGCAGGCGGGCCGAACAAGCACTTCTGGGATGAGCGTGTCTGGCTGATTCGGCCAGGCACCGTCGGTTCGTGATGTCACCGGAGCATCGACGGCATGGCAGATCGGAATTCTTCGCGCAGCGCGCTTGTCACGGCTGGCCGCGAACGCACGCGCGCACTCTATCGCTCCCATCGCCTGCGCAGGATCCTGCTGGTCCTTGGCGTGCTGCTCCTGATCTTCGGCGTACTCGGTTTCTTCGCCGCACCGCCGCTGATACGGAGTCAGCTGCAGACCCGCCTGGGCAGCATACTCGGCCGCCCGGTCACGCTGGGGGCCGTGCATCTCAATCCGTATACGCTGAAGCTGGATGTGGACCGGCTGCACGTCGACGAGCGCGACGGTCGTTCGCCGTTTGTCGATATCGACCACCTCACCGTCGACGCCTCATGGAGTTCGCTGTTCCGCATGGCACCAGTACTGGACGTACTGACCTTGCAGCACCCGCAGCTGCACATCACGCGCATGGGTGACCAGCAATTCAATTTCACCGACCTGATCGACCGCTTTGCCGGCAAGCCTGCGAAGTCCGATGCGGCGCCGGCGCGCTTCGCACTTTCCAACATCAGCGTGCATGACGGCGACATCATCTTCGACGACAAGGTGCTCAATACCAGTCACCGGATTGATCATCTCGAACTCGGCATCCCGTTCATTGCCAACCTGCCGCACGATGCCGACGTGTTCGTGCAGCCGCTGCTGGCGATGCGGGTGGATGGCAGTCCGATACGCATCGGCGGACAGACCAAGCCGTTTGCCAACAGCCACGAATCGGCGATCGACTTCCATCTCGATCACCTGGACCTGCCCCGCTACCTGAGCTATGTGCCGACGCCATTGCCGGTAGCGATTCCCGGTGGCCAGCTGTCCGGCCAGCTCAAGCTGGATTTCATCGACAGGAATGCCACCCAGCGGTTGAAGCTGACCGGCAACGTGCAGCTCGACAACTTCACCCTCAATACTCACGACGGCGCGCCGATCGTTGAACTGGGCCATGCCGGTGCGACGCTGGCAGATATCGAGCCGCTGGTGTCCCGCTATCACTTCGACGTCATTGCGCTTGACAAGGCCACCCTGCATTACACGAGCCTCGCCGGCGGCCGCAGCAATCTGGACGCGTTGACCGGTGCCGGAAAAGCGCCAGTCAAGTCAGCCTCGCCCGCCGCCGATGCGCGCATCGCAACGCTGACCGTGCAAGGAAGCCGGATCCTCTATGCCGACCTGAGCGGCCCCAACCCGGCGCGGCTATCGCTCGACAATCTGCACGGCACGATCCGCGGCTTCGCCACCCTGGCCGCACCGCCGGCGAATATCGACCTGAGCGCAGGCCTTGCCGGCGGTACGCTGCATCTCGACGGGGCGTTGCATATGGGCGACAGCCGCTTCGTTGGTCAGGCGGCGTTGAACGGCGTGGGCCTGCCGCCGCTCGTCGCGATGGCACCAGCGATGCTGAATGCGCAGGTCAGCCACGGCAATCTGGATGCGAGCGGACAGCTCGTGGCCGACTGGAGCAAGACCTTCAACCTGCAGCTCGATGCGAGCAAGCTCGCAGTAAACGATTTTGTATTGCAGCAGAAGAGCCGCACGCCGGTGGCCTGGAAAGCGCTGAATGCCGATATCACGCACCTGGACCTGGCCAGCAGCCAGGCGCATCTGAGCAACCTCAACCTGCAAGGGTTGAAGATCGATGCCCAGCGTTATCGCAACGGTCGCATCGATCTCACCGACCTGGTCAAGTCATCCCCGCATCATGCAGCGGGCAAGCAACCGGCCGCACCGGCATGGCACTGGAGCATTGCGCATGTCGGCATCGACGGCGGCGCCTTTGCGTATCGGGATGTGGCGATTCCAGGAAAGGCCGGGCATATCACGGTCAATGCCGACAAGTTCAGCATCGACGGCCTGTCGGACAACATGCACCAGCCGCTGAAACTGGATCTGGCCGGCGGCATCGACAAGGGCAAGTACCGCGTGACCGGTTCCGTGCGACCGGAACCGCTCAAAGCCGACCTGCATGTCACCGCGACCCGGCTGAACGTGGCACCGCTGCAATCCATGGTCAAGGTGCCGCTCAACGTGCACGTCGACCACGCGCTGTTGAGCCTCAAGGGACATGTGCGCTACAGCGATCGCAAGCCGGAACCTTCGTTGAGCTATCAAGGCAGGCTCACGCTGGGACGTGTGAATGTGCTGGATAACGTCACCAACGACGATTTCCTGCGCTGGAACTCGCTGGCGGCCACGGACCTCAGCGTGCGCACTGGCGAAGGTGCCCCGCAGGTATCGGTAGGTGGGCTGGCGCTGGACAATTTCTATGCGCGCGTCATCGTCAACAGCAACGGCCGCCTGAATCTGCAGGATGTGATTGCCTCGCCGCAAGCCGCACCGGTTTCGGTGACGCAGGCGAACAATGGCTCGGCTGCACCGGCCACCGCCAGCACCGCCGTACCCGGCACGGCGGCCAGCAGCGCTGCACCGCCGCCGGTCATCCATATCGGCCAGATCATTCTTGCGCGCGGCAATCTCAACTACACCGACAACTTCATCAAGCCCAACTACACCGCCAACATCACGCAACTGGCCGGCAAGATTGGTGCCTTCGGCACAGCAAACGGCGGACCACCGGCGGACCTGACGCTGCAGGGGCAGCTCGACGACAACGCACCGGTCAATATCGACGGCACGATCAATCCGCTGACACCCGTCGCATTCCTGGATGTGAAAGGGAAAGCCGATGGCGTGGAACTGACCCATCTGACACCCTATTCGAGCAAGTACACCGGTTACCCGATCATCAAGGGTCGCCTCACGATGGACGTGCATTACGCGCTCGATCAAGGCAAGTTGAATGCGGACAACCATATTTTCCTGAGCCAGCTGACCTTCGGCGATCGCGTCCAGGGCAAGGGCATCAGCCATCTGCCGGTGAAACTGGCGGTGGCCCTGCTCAAGGACTCCCAGGGCAATATCGATGTCGATGTCCCGGTAACCGGCTCGCTGAGCGACCCGCAATTCAGCTTTGGTCGCCTGATCTGGCGCGCGTTCGTCAATCTGATCGGACGTGCCGTCACCTCGCCGTTCCGGCTGATCGCTTCAGCCATGGGGGGCAATCATCAGGATCTCGGTTACGTGGAATTCGCACCGGGCTCGAACGTGCTCGATGCCCAGACGCAGGATCGGCTGACCCAGATCGCCAAAATTCTTACCGACAAATCTTCGCTCAACCTGGACATCATCGGCCGGGTGGATCCCCAGTTCGACGAGAACGGATTGCGCAAAGTCATGATGCAGGAACAGGTCACGCACGAGATGGCCAAGGATCGCGGCGGTGACGAGAACGATGTCGCTGTCCTGTCCAAACTCAGTCCCGATGACTACAACAAATACCTCACCAAGGCCTACAAGCACGCCAAGTTTTCCAAGCCGCGCGACCTGATCGGCCTGACCAAGTCGCAGCCGCCGGACGTGATGGAAAAACTGCTGCAAACGAATGTGCAGGTCGACCAGGACGCGTTGCGCCACCTTGCCGAGCGTCGCGCCGATGCGGTTCGCCAGTGGTTGCGCGGCAAGCTGGACGACAAGCGCGTCTTCGTGTCGGCGCCCAAGCTCGACGCCAAGGGCATCGACGACAAGGGCAAGACCACGCGCGTCGACTTCGGCCTGCACTGAACTTGTTGGAGGCTCGGGGCGCCCCGCGGCCCTGTCAATGGTTTTCCGCGGCCGGCGAAAGGCTCACAATGGGCGCTTTCCCCGCATGCGGAATCCGCCATGAGCTACCCCGGCCAGACGCGTTATATCAGCGAACTCGAATCCATCCGTGAGCAGGGCCTGTTCAAGGCCGAGCGCATCATCACCTCGCCGCAGTCCGCCGAAATCGAGCTGGAGGGCGGGCGCAAGGTGCTGAACTTCTGCGCCAACAACTACCTCGGACTGGCCGACAACACCGAAGTGATCCAGGCGGCCAAGGACGCGCTGGACACCCACGGTTTCGGCATGGCCAGCGTGCGCTTCATCTGTGGCACGCAGGACCTGCACAAGCAACTGGAAGCGAAGATCGCCGCGTTCTTCGGCACCGAGGACACCATCCTCTACGCGGCTT
>JBDTWV010000221.1:0-5195 GCA_040006495.1 Dokdonella sp. | reverse complement strand
ACCCGACCACGATGTTCTGGGTGATGCTGCTCAACATGGTGTTCTACATGCCGACCATCGCGCTGGCGATCACGGTCGCGTATTCGGCGCTGAAGGGTGACGGCAAAGATGTCGTGAAGGACTACCCGCCGATCCGCGTGTGGGGCACGATCGGTTTCATCGTTGCGCTGTGGACGGTCAGCCTGCTGCATCTGGAAACCTCGGGCGGCCAATTCCGCGTCGCCGCCGCGGCTTCGCTGCTGCTCGGCCTGTACGCGTTCACGCTGCCCAAGTGTCCGCCGCTGGCCAATCGGGCACTGCGTGGAAATTTCTTGGTTGGCTTCGGTCTGAGCGCGTTCTCGATGTTCCGCGACGCGAAGATGGCGGTGTTCCTGATCTTCGCAATGTTCCTTGGCGCGGCGCTGCAGCTGACCAATGCCTATGGCGATACCTTCCTGCACGATTTCGCCAACATCGATGCCTATCGCGGTCTCGCCGCGGTGCGTTATCCGGCGATCATCATGTCGATCTCGCAGATCTCCGAAACCCTATTCATTCTCGCGATTCCGTTCTTCCTGCGCAATTTCGGCATCAAGAAAGTCATGGTGATCAGCATGTTCGCGTGGGTGCTGCGCTTCGGCCTGTTCGCGTATGGGAATCCGGGCCCGGGCCTGTGGATGATCGTGCTGTCATGCATCGTCTACGGCATGGCGTTCGACTTCTTCAATATCTCCGGCTCTCTGTTCGTCGAGACCCAGAGTGACCCGAAGATCCGCGCCAGCGCGCAGGGCCTGTTCATGCTGATGACCAATGGCGTTGGCGCGATTCTCGGCAGCTCGATCAGCGGCATCGTGATCGATCGTTATTTCACCGCCGCCGACGGCACCAAGGACTGGCACGGCATCTGGCTCGCGTTCGCCGGCTACGCGCTGATCGTCGCTGTGCTGTTCATCGTGTTGTTCAAACACAAGCACGATCCACGCGCGATGCGCTCGCTCGAACCGTCCCAAGCGCTCGATCACGAAGTCGGCATCTGAGTCGCGCGGCATGGACACGCACACGGATGTCATCATCGTCGGCAGCTATGTGCAGGACCACGCCTGGCTGACCGATCGTTTTCCGCAAGTCGGCGAGACGCGGCGAGCACTTGGCTTCAACACCGGGCCCGGCGGCAAGGGCTTCAACCAGGCCGTCGCCTGTGCACGCCAAGGCGTCGCCACAGTGTTCATCGGCGCGATCGGCAACGATCATCTCGGCGCGATTGCACAGCAATTCGCGAACGACGAGAAGCTGCCGTGCCGATGGCAAGTGCGCAGTGATGTGCCGACCGCGGCCTCAAGCATCGTCGTCGACCGCACGGGTTCGAACCTGATTGTGGTCAACCTCGCCGCGAACGAGCATCTCGATCCGGCATTCGTGCAGGCCCAGGCAGACGCGTTCGCACAGGCGAAGATCGTGCTGCTGCAGCTGGAAAATAATCTCGACGCGGTCGCCGCTGCGCTCGATCTTGGCCGTCGCCATGGCCTGTTGCGCGTGTTGAACCCGGCTCCCGTACACGCTGATCTCGACGCCCCGTTGCTCGCGCAATGCGACCTGATCACGCCGAATGAAACCGAGTTCGCACTGCTGCTCGAACGCATTGCTGGCCAGCGCATCGACGCGGCCACGCTGGCCGCACGCGACGACGACGATCTTCACGCACTCGCGCGGCAGCTCGATGTCACCACGGTCGTGATCACGCTCGGCGCGCAGGGCTGCTTCGTGTCGCACGCAGCCGGCGCGCTGCGTGGCGATTCACAGGCTTTCTACCGAATTGCTGCCGAACGCGTGAACGCGGTCGACTCGACCGGTGCCGGCGACGCGTTTTCCGGCGTGCTGGTCGCCGCGCTACTGCGACTGGGCGACTGCCCGTTCCGCGACGTCGTTGTGCACGCTAATCGGGCCGCCGCGATGTCGACCGAAACCGTCGGCACCGCACCGGCCATGCCGCGCTTTGAAGACGTGCAACGCCGCTTTGGCTAGTGTCGAGCCATGTCTAGCGGATGCCCACGTTCGTGGTCGGGCTCTTCTTGTTCCAGCAATTGCCGGCGGTGTCATTGATCGCCGTCCAGAACCGCGTACGACCGAGCTTTTCACCGATGCCGGCGCCCATGCCGTAGAACGCCCAGCCACCCGCGCCGCTGCTGCGATCATGGTGCTCACCCATGCGCCAACCGGCGCCGAAGTGCCCACTGCACCATGCATCGGCCGCAGTGCGATCGGCAAAGGTGTCACCCCGCACTGGCGGCGCCAATGCGATCTCTCCACCGAGCCAACCCGCATAGAAGCCGGTCGCCAAGTCTCCCGGTTTGGCGCGCTTGTCAATATTCACGCATAGAACTGGCAGAGCCGTTGAGCAAGTAGTATCGCCCACGTAGGCATCGCAGCTGCCGGCAGCCGTCTTCGGCAGCCCGTGACACCCCACCAGCACCACCCCGGTCGGTACCTCGGCGGGCGACACGCCCCAGGTCATCCCGGTCCGCTCCGGCGCAGCCGCAGGCGCGCTGATCTCCACCGCGAAACAGGAATGGGCGCATAGGGAGGCCAGCAGTAGCGCAATCGAACGAATCATGCAGAATCTCCTGATCAAAGCTGCGCCACGGCGCACAGTGGCAACGATGAACGCACCCGTAGCCCCAGCGGGGTTAGCCGGCCAGTCATGGCGTGACGATCCGGATCGCAGCCAACCGCGTTGACGCGCGCTGCGGCGACCTTCCATTCGTGCCACCGCGCTAAGACCTGCGATCCGCCCGTCGCTCACGATGCACGCGCAGGCGCCGATGTCGAAGCCGGCCGCGATACCAAATCAGGCAGCCGACGATGGTAACTACCACAACCACAGCAATTGCGATCGCGCCCTGGCCGCGGTGAATCCAAGCCAGTAGCCATTCGCGGTTCTCGGCGCCGTAATAGCCGAGCCCGATCCAGACCGGCACGCTGATCATTGCGGCCAATCCATCGAGCGCGATGAATCGCGCGAACGAAACGCGCTGGCTCATGCCCGCGCTCAGGAATACCGCCGTGCGCAAACCCGGCAGGAAGCGCGCCACGAACATCAGCCGGTTGCCGTAACGCTCGAACTTCTCCTGCACCTGCGCGTACCGGCGCGGCGTCAGCAAGTGCGCGACCCAGCGCAGGCGCATAGCGCGCGTACCGAAATGGCGCCCGATCAGGAACACGGTCATGTCGCCGATCAGCACGCCAGCCAAACCGACTGCGCACATCACGCGAACGTCGGCATAGCCGAGACCCGCGATGATGCCGCCGGCAACCAATGAGATGTCTTCGGGAATCGGCACCCCGAAACCGCTGACCAACAGCACCACGAACACCGCGAGGTAGCCGTGCACGGTGAACAGGGAGATCAGGTGGTCGAGAAAATCCATCGCGGAATAGGGGTGCTGTAAGAACTGAAAAGGGTACGACTGCGCCGCGGACGAATCCCACCAACGACGCGCTCGGCGGATGCGGTGCAGTCTAACGGGACCGTGCACCGGATGATGCGAACACGGCGGTGCTCCGGCACCGGTAGAATTGCACGATGCGCATCGGTCCCTATCTCATCGACCCACCTGTCGTGCTTGCGCCGATGGCTGGCGTCACCGACAAACCGTTCCGCCAGTTGTGCAAACGACTGGGTGCGGGCTTGGCCGTGTCCGAGATGACGATTGCCGACCCGCGCCTGTGGACGACACGCAAATCATTGCACCGCATGGACCATGTCGGTGAACCCGACCCGGTCAGCGTGCAGATCGCCGGCTACGATCCGGCGATGCTGGCCGAAGCGGCGCGCTACAACGTGGACCACGGCGCACAGATCGTCGACATCAACATGGGCTGCCCGGCCAAGAAAGTGTGCAACGTCTGGTCCGGCAGTGCGCTGCTGCAAGACGAGGCACTGGTCGCACGCATCTGCCACGCGGTGGCCACGGCGGTCGACGTTCCGGTGACTTTGAAAATCCGTACCGGCTGGAATCGCGACAACCGCAACGGCGTGGCGATCGCTAAGATCGCCGAAGAAGCCGGCATCGCTGCGCTCGCGGTGCACGGCCGCACCCGCGCCGATCTTTACTTGGGCGAGGCTGAGTACGACACGATTGCGGCGATCAAGGCGGCGATCCGCATTCCGGTATTCGCGAACGGCGATATCGATACGCCCGAGCGAGCGCGCTTGGTGCTTGACTACACGAAGGCCGATGCGCTGATGATCGGCCGCGCGGCACAGGGCCGGCCCTGGATCTTCGGCGAGATCGCGCACTATCTCGCGACGGGAAAAACACTGGCGCCACCGTCAGCCGTTGTGGTGCGCGACATCCTGCTCGGCCATCTCAACGACTTGTACGCGTTCTACGGCGAGCAGCAGGGCCTGCGCATCGCGCGCAAACACCTGGGCTGGTACGCGAAGGATCGCGCGGAAAATGCGGCGTTCCGCGCGGTCGCGAATCGCGCCGAGAGTGCGGCTGAACAGATGCGGCTGACGCGCGAGTATTTCGATGCGCTGGAGGCGGGTGTCGCGTGGGAATTTGCGGCGGCGGCTTGATCCGATTTTGTGGGAGCGCCGGAAGGCGCGACGCTTTCGCAGAGCCCCCAAAAAAGCATCGCGCCTTCCGGCGCTCCCACACAGACCGCTTACGCGATCATCGGCAGCAACAGCCACCCGATAACGACCAGCACCAGCGCGATCCGCGTGAGCTTGTAACCGAGTGGCGATGCGCGCTTGAATCTCTTGCGCTGCTCGCCAATGCGGTGTGCGACGGCATTCAATCGATTCACCACGCCAACCTGCTCACTCGCGATGTTCTGAGCCGCGGTCGCCCGCCCGAGCACGCCGCCGACGAAACGATTTATGCCGCGCATGAACGGGGTGCGCAGCGGGCGCTCGACGTCGCAGAACAGGATCACGCGAGTCTGGTCGGTGCGGTTCTCGGCCCAATGCACGAAGGTCTCGTCGAACACGATATCCTCGCCGTCGCGCCACGCGTACTGCTCGCCGTCGATGAAGATCCGGCAATCATCGGAATTGGGCGTGATGAGTCCGAGGTGATAGCGCAGCGAACCGGCGAAAGGATCGCGGTGTGGATTGAGTTTGCCGCCGGGTGGCAGCAACGCGAACATCGCAGCCTTGACTCCAGGGATCGTCCGCACCAACGCGACGGTGTTTGGACACAAGGCCTGCG
>JBDTWV010000220.1:0-5196 GCA_040006495.1 Dokdonella sp. | reverse complement strand
ATATGGATGACGCCGATGGCGAAGCCATGCTGGCGGAAACCTTACGCGGCATGCGTTTCGTCGGCCTCGACGTGATCGGCGACTGGCTGACCGAGGTGAATGTAACCTCTCCGACCTGCGTGCGCGAGCTCGATGCGCAGTTCGGCCTCAACATCGCGGGGCAATTGTTCGATCGTCTCGAAGCGACCGCGTCGCAGCAATGACCGATTCCACTGTTGGGGGCATGGATCGCCTCGGGGTCACCCTGCTGTTCTCGGTCGTCGCGCACGCCGTGCTCGCGCTCGGTATCACATTCCAGTTCGAGAAGGCCGCACCGCGGCTGCCTTCGTTGGATGTGATCCTGGTCCAGTCGGCCAACAGCGAGAAGCCCGACAAGGCCGACTTCATCGCGCAGGCGAACAACAGTGGCGGTGGCGAATCGGACAAGGCACTGCGTCCCTCGCAGCCGCATTCCAGTCCGCTGCCGACCGCGGCAAACGGGGTCGCGCCGGTGCCGCTTGAAGACGGCGCGCCGCGGCCGACGCCGCCAAGTCCCAAAGATTTGCTGACCCAGAAGAAATCGAATTTCAGCGTGGCGACCGATCGCCTTGCCGCGCAATCGGATGACGTCGCAGAGCATCAGCGCGACATCGCGCAACGCAAGCTGGAGATGGCCAAACTCACCCAGGAAATCCGGCACGAATCCGAGCAATATGCGAAGCGGCCCAAGCGCAAGTACATTTCGGCCAACACCCGGGAGTACGAATTCGCCGCCTACCTGCGCGCCTGGGCCGCGCGCATCGAGCGGATCGGCAATCTCAACTATCCGGACGAGGCGCGCCGCGAGCAACTGCACGGCCAACTCGTACTCACTGTCGGCCTCGACCGCAGCGGCAAGGTCAAGAGTATCGACGTGATTGAATCGAGCGGCCACAAAGTCCTCGACGACGCCGCAATGCGCATCGTGCGCCTTGCCGAGCCTTTTCCAGCGCTGCCCGAGAGCAAGGAAAAAGTGGACGAGCTGTATATCTCGCGGACCTGGATGTTCATGCCGGGCGATGTGTTGAGGAACCGTTAACCTGGGAATCGGGAAACGCCACACTCCCGGCAGCGATATTCTTGTCTTTTGGTTGCCAACCCACCTCTCTCGTCCCCAGCCGCTCACGTACAATGAGCGCATGGCCGAGACCGCTCCGCTGACCAACCAGTTTCTGATCGCGATGCCCGCATTGCTCGATCCGAATTTCGCGCGTGGTGTGGCATTCCTGTGCCAGCACGGCGAGGACGGCGCGATGGGCCTGATGATCAATCGTCTGTCCGAATATTGTCTTGGGGACGTGCTTGCGCAGATGAACATGCGCTCCGATCTCGCCGAGGTTATTGAGGCGCCGGTGCTGATCGGTGGCCCGGTCCAGCCTGAGCGTGGGTTCGTGTTGCACGCGCCGAACGGAAGCTGGGAGTCGTCGTATCGCATTTCCGAACAGATCAGCGTGACCACCTCACGCGACATCCTCGCCGCGATCGCCGTCGGCGACGGCCCGCGCCATGCGATCGTCGCACTCGGCTATTCGGGCTGGAGCCCCGGCCAGCTGGAGCAGGAACTGTGCGAAAACCACTGGCTGACGGGCCCTGCCTCCGAACAGGTGTTGTTCGAAACACCGCTCGAAGATCGCTGGGAAGCTGCCGCGGGCCTCGTCGGCATCAACATGAGCCAGTTGGCCAGCTATGCCGGCCACGCCTGAGTCGCCCAGCCTCGCGTTCAACCCCGGCAGCGTCCTCGCCTTCGATTACGGCACGCGCCTGATCGGCGTCGCGGTCGGCAGTTGTCTCGTGGCGAGTGCGCGCGCGCTGACCACAATCGCCAACGGCAACTGGCATGGACTCGATGCACTGGTCGCCGACTGGCGTCCCGAACACCTCGTGGTCGGCCTGCCCCTCGCGCTCGACGGCAGCGAGCAATCGATGTCGCGCGCCGCGCGCGCCTTCGCAAACGAACTGCACCAGCGCTATGCGCGCGCTGCGCATCTGGTCGACGAGCGCCATACCTCGCACGAGGCGGCGCGACGTTTCGCCGATCGCCGAGCGCGCGGCACCGCCAAACGCAAGGATGGCGCCGCGATCGACGCGCTGGCAGCACAGATCATCCTTGAGGCATGGCTGGCCGAAACTGGCAGCGGACTGTCGTGACGCGGCCACCGCCCAGGCAACTACGTTTCTTGTGCTGCTGAAACCCTGCGGAAATCCGGACCCATGACCGACCTGCAAATCGACTCCAATGGCAGCCTGCGCCACCTGCTGACCCTTGACGGCCTCGGCCATGACCGCATCACCGCCCTGCTCGACCGCGCCGTGCAATTGCGCAGCACATTGCGTGGCGGCGCGACCGCACCGCGCTTGCTGGAAGGCCGAACGATCGTCAATCTGTTCTTCGAGCCCTCGACCCGCACGCGCACCAGCTTCGAACTTGCTGCACGTCGACTCGGCGCGATCGTGATCAATTTCGACATCGCAAGTTCGTCGACCAGCAAAGGCGAAAGCCTCGAAGACACGCTGGCAACCCTTGAAGCCATGGACAGCGACGCCTTCATCGTTCGCCACAAGGAAAACGGCACTCCAGCGCGACTCGCCGCACATGTACGCAACGCGTCGATCCTGAATGCCGGTGACGGCAATCATGCGCATCCGACGCAGGGGTTGCTCGACCTGTTGACGATCCGCGATCACAAGAAACGCATCGATGGCCTCAAGATCGTGATCTGCGGCGACATCCGGCATTCGCGCGTCGCCCGTTCTGCCATCCACGGCCTCAGCGCGCTCGGCGCCGGCGAGATCCGCCTGTGCGGGCCAATCGCGTTACTGCCTGCGCCCGGCGAATTCCCGCAATGCCGTATCGAAGCGGACTTCGATACCGCGCTGACTGACGCCGACGTCGTCATCATGCTGCGCCTGCAGAAAGAGCGCATGGAAAGCCTGTCTGGCATCCGCGAAATCGACTATTTCGCGCGCTACGGCTTGTCGTGTGCACGCCTCACCCGTGCACGCGGTGATGCAATCGTGATGCATCCGGGGCCGATGAACCGCGGCGTCGAGATCGCGCCCGAGGTGGCCGATGGACCGCAGTCGGTGGTGCTGGAACAAGTAGCCAATGGCATCTTTGTGCGCATGGCCACACTCGCCACCCTGCTCGCAGAATAAGCCTCAAGGCGCGCCGCATGCGCCTGCTAGACTCGCGCTTCCAATCAAGGGGAACGCTCGTCATGCGTAGACAGGGATTTCACGCCGCGCTCGCGCTCGGCACTCTGCTGGCCATCGCCGGATGCGGCAAGAAGCAAGACAGCATGACACCGCTCGGCTTCGCTCCGGCCGAAACCGCCTTTGTGATCGCCAATATCGACAGTGCCCCGGAAGCGTTCACCGCGCGCTGGAGCCAGCAGATGAAAGATGTTTGGCCCCTGATTACGCGCATCTATGAGCCGCTGATCACGGAGGTGGCCAAGAAGGACAGCGCGACCGCGCAGGTCCTGCATGCCGTGCTCGATGAGGTCAGCCAACGCGACACGCCGGAAAAATGGCGCGAGATCGGTTTTTCCACGACCGCCCACGGTGCGATCTACGGCGTCGGCTTGGTGCCGGTCGTGCGCATCGAACTGGCTGATCCGGACGCATTTCGCGCCATGATCGCCCGTGTTGAGCAGAAGGGCGGCGCCAAGCTCGGCACCGCGCGCATCGGTGATCAAGATGTCTGGACTTTCGGCCAGGCGCCGGCGCAAGGGCTGCTCGCGATCGAACGCAATCACCTCGTCCTCACCGTTGTGCCGACGCAAGCCGACGAGGCGCTGAAGCGCCGGGTGCTCGGTCTCGATCGGCCGCAGAAGAGTCTCGCCGACAGCGGCGCCTTGGTCGATTTCAACAAGCAGCGCGGTTACCTGCCGTACGGCAGCGGCTGGATCGACACGCGCCGCGTGGTCGCGTTGTACAACGACGATCCGGCGATCGCAGCGTTCGCGCAGGCCTTCGGAAGCGCGCCACCCAAGCTTGATATGGCCTGCCGCAGCGAATTCGAAGCGCTTGCCGCGCAGGCTCCGATGTTCGCGTTGGGTTACACCGCGCTGGACGCGAACCAGATGACATTCCACGGTCGCCTCGATCTTGCACCGGCGTTGGCAAAATCGTTGTCCGCACTGCCGGGGTCGATGCCAGCGGCATCGGTCACCAGCCTACTGGACATGGCGTTCGCACTGCCGATCCTGCGCGGCCGTGACTTCCTCGTGGCCCAAGCCGATGCGCTCGCGAAATCGCCGTTCACCTGCGCCACGCTTGTCCCGCTCAATCAGAAAATGGCGGACATGCGCGGCAAGCTCGAGCAGATGATCCCGCCCCCGTTGGCTGACCTCATCGGCCTGCGCGTGTCGGTGAGCCGCTTCGCGTGGCCGGCGAGCGCGGCCATACCAGACGTATCCGCCAGCGTGCTGATCTCCACGGCCAATCCGGCATTCCTTACCAATCTTGCGCAGGTATCGGTGCCGGCGCTGGCGCAGCTCAAGCTCGAACCGAATGGTCATCCGGTCGCAATCCCGAGCAACGCAATCCCCGGCGCTCCGGCCAACGTCTCATTACACGCGGCAATGAGCGCGAACATGCTCGGCGTATCGGTGGGCACTGACGAAGCTCCGCGTCTGGGCAAGGCTGTGACCGCGGCATCGGCCGCGCCCGGCGTGCTGTTCGATATGAGTCTCAGCGGTGAGGTGTACACGCTGATGGCCGACGGCATCGGTCGCTTGGCAGACAAGATTCCGGACGCGCAGCGTGAGCAGGTCCAAGGCAGTCGCGAGCTGTACGCAATGTACGCGAAGTGGTTCAAGCGAATCGTAGCGCGTATGACGCTGACGAATGACGGCATCGAGCTGTTCGAGAGCGTCCAGTTCAATCCGTGAGAAGCCCGCGGGTTCGGCTTGCCGGCCCGCGAGCCTCGGCATTACAGACATGTCGCCGTCGGCGCGCGGTCCACCGGCGCAACGCGCTGCAGGCAGCCTACGATTCCTGCTGCAAGGTTCGAGTCCATTCGCTGTGACGTGGCTGGAACTACAGTAGCCAGAACGGGTGTCTTGCGATCTCGCCAGCGCGCCGCGACCGCGCGCGCACTGGCACGCAAGCCGGCTTCCTGCCACCACACGGGGAACGCTGTAGGGCGCTGCTATTAGGTCTCGACCAGCTCCA
>JBDTWV010000219.1:0-5203 GCA_040006495.1 Dokdonella sp. | reverse complement strand
CGGCGTAATCGCCGACGACAACCCGCCAGTGATGAACCCGTGCCCGAATCGTCCGCCTTGCAGTTGCGCCACCACGCCGCCTTCAAGCGCGTGCGCGCCGTAGGTTGCCGCGCCAGCCGGCACATAAGCGGCGATCCCGATATCAAGACCAGCCGAGAACGCTCCAATTACTGCCCCGTTGAGATTACCCGAGGCAATGTACCCTGACGCGAACCCGGCGGCGACCTCCGTCGCTACCGCATCGCCGGATCCGGCAAGCGCGGCGCCCGAGTAGTAGTAGCCCGTATACACCGCAATCACGATAGCGACTGCCTGCCGCACATACCCTTGCTGGCGATGACCCCAGTACCCGGTAGGGTCGGTGGTCATCATCGGGTTGTTCAGTACATAGCTGTAGCGATTGTAGCTTTGCAGATTGGCTGCATTCGAAACGAACGGATCGGCCTGGATGAACCGCGCCAGGCGCGGATCGTAGATGCGGCCGTTCATGTGGATGAGGTCGGTCGCATCCATCATCTCGTGCCCGGTGAAACCGTGATGGGTCAGGCTGTTATCGAACTGGAACCACGCCTGCGGACCGAGGCTGTCCAAAGATGCCCCCGTGGCCGGCACGGCGCGTCCACCGAACGATGTAAACGATTGTGCGCCGTTTGCGTGCGGTGGCAACCGCTCGTTCTTCGCAACGGGGTGCTCCGTCGCCATTGCAGTGCTGTACACAAAAGCAACGCCCACAGTTGTAGGAGGCAACCCAGCAACTTGGGCAGCGCGCTGTCGCCGACCGAACCATTTCGCCGTGTCCTGGTGGGAGCGGCGGAAGCCGCGATGCCTTTTGAAGCGCCAAGGCAAGAACATCGCGCTTTCGGGCGGCCCCACAAATATCCAGCCACATGATGTTTGATGAGAGCAGCGTAGCCGCGACCGTCATCCCCCAAGCGCCTGTTCCATCTGATTGGCCCGCGATGACGCTAAAACCCTACGCCGACACCTTCGCCGCCCCATCAGCGCAACTGGCGCAAATCCCATGCACCTCAAGCGTCTGCGCGCGCGGCCGGAAGCCGCGCTCGCGCGCCTGTTCGACCAGCAGTTTCGAGACGCGCTCATCGCAGACTTCGACTGCGTTCGCGCAGACATCGCAGATCAGGAATGGCACCTGATGCACTTCGTTCGGGTGGTGACAGCCGACGAAGGAGTTGATCGATTCGAGCTTGTGGATGAAACGGTTTTCGAGGAGGAAATCGAGTGCACGGTACACCGTCGGCGGTGCCGCGCCGCTATGGTCATCCTTGAGGCGGTCGAGTAGATCGTAGGCCTTGACCGGCTTGCCCGCGGCAGCGACCAGTTCAAGCACGCGCAACCGCAGCGGCGTCAGGCGCAGACCGCGCAATTCACAGGCACTCGCGACCGCTTCGACAAACGCATCTGCGTCGTGGTCGTGATCGTGGTGGTTGTGATGATGGCTGGCGGTTTGCGACATGGCTCGACTTGCAGAAGGGGCGCCCTTGGCATCTTAGCGCGTCGGAAACGCAGCGGTGGAAACGAACCGAGTGCCAAGCGCCTCTCGTCCTGAGGGGTCGAAGGATGAACAGAGCGACCCGATTGCCTTACCAACCGCGTCCGCTGTCGTTGCTCTTCAGTCGCGCACGTTCGGACTTAAGCGCAGCCGCGCGCAGGTTGACGCCGCAATGACGGCACGCTTTGGCGGTGGTGGCATTCGGCCGACCGCACTCAGGACACTCGGGCAAATTTGATTTCGCGAACAGCATGACCAGCCAGCCGATCGGCCCAAGTGCGGCGCCCCATACCAAGCCTGCAACCCAGCGTCCCTTGGCCAGGCCGATGAACGCACCAACCAGCGCGCAGGCCACGGTGATGCCGATCGCCCACCACCATAGCGTGGGATTGAGCAATGCGCCGGTGCACGCTTGCAGCAACGCTTGGACCGCCTCCGGATCGGTTTGATCCACGTTCGACAGCGCGCTGAGTGTGCATTCCAGAGCCATATCGCTACCTCAGCCAGTCTTCGCGAGCGCGATTTCGATGCGCCGCAGCGCTTCGTCGCGCCCGGCGAGAAATGCAGTGTGGTCGATCGACGGCGACACCTGGGTGCCAGTCAATGCGACGCGCAGCGGTTGCGCGATCTTGCCCATGCCCTCGCCAATCGAGGCGGCGGCGGCTTCGATCGCAGCGTGGATCGCCTCGACCTTCCACTCGACCAGTCCGGCAAACTGCGCATGCGCCGCTTCCAGCGCGGCGCGCGCAGTCGGCGTTTTCAGATGCTTGGCAACCGCCTGCTCATCGTAGTTTTCCAGCGGCGCGTACCAGACACGCGCCTTCTCGGCCATTTCCTTCAATGTTTTCGCGCGATCGCGCAACGCGACAATCACGTCTGCGGGATTGGGACCGCTCGTCGGATCGATGCCGGCCGCGCGCAACTGCCATTCGAAATGCGGCGCGAGCTGCTGCGGGTCGTCGCTCTTCAAATACTGCTGGTTCAGCCACGACAGCTTTTCGAGGTCAAAGCGTGAAGCGGATTTGTTGACGTCGCCCGCGTCAAACAACGCCACCATCTCCTCGCGCGAGAAGATTTCCTGATCGCCATGCGACCAGCCCAGGCGCACCAGGTAATTGAGCAGCGCATGCGGCAGGAACCCGTCGTCGCGATACTGCATCACGCTGACCGCACCGTGGCGCTTGCTGAGTTTCTGGCCGTCCGCACCCAGGATCATCGGCAGATGCGCGAAGGTCGGCACCGTTGCACCGAGCGCGTGGTAGATGTTGATCTGGCGCGGCGTGTTGTTGACGTGGTCGTCGCCGCGGATCACGTCGGTGATTTTCATGTCGAGATCGTCGACGACGACCGCAAAGTTGTAGGTCGGGAAGCCGTCGGAGCGGATCAGCACGAGGTCGTCGAGCTCGTCGTTGCTCCACTCGATGCGGCCCTTGACCTTGTCATCGAACACGACGCTGCCGGACGGCGGATTCTTGAACCGGATCACCCGGTTCGGATCATCGCGCAGCGGCTCATTGCGGTCGCGATAGAACCCGTTGTAACGCGGCTTCAGGCCCTTCGCCATTGCCTCGGCACGCATCGCCTCGATTTGTTCGCGGTTCTCGTACGCGTAGTACGCTTTCCCAGCCTTGAGCAGATCGGCCGCCACCTCGCGGTAACGCTCCTCGCGCAACGTCTGGTAGTACGGGCCTTCATCGTGACCGAGACCCAGCCAGCTCATGCCATCGAGGATCGCGTGCACCGCCGCCTGGGTCGAACGCTCGCGATCGGTATCTTCGATGCGCAAAATGAACTCGCCGCCGCGATGGCGCGCTTCCAGCCAGCAGTACAACGCCGTGCGCGCGCCCCCAATGTGCAGGTAGCCGGTAGGACTGGGGGCAAAACGGGTGCGGACGGTCATGGCAAGGTGAGGCGGGGAATGATCGGCTAGTTTACCGGAGCGCCCGGCGGCGCGGGTTGCGCAATCGCATGCATATCGCCGCCTCGCGGTCGCCGCTAGCTGCTCAGATCAGCGTTTTCACGTTCGACATCGATCCGCAATTGCGCACGCCAGGGCGGACAGGAACGGTGGGCTGAATGCGACGACGCCCAACTGGACGGCGACCCGTGTGGACGTTCGCAAACTCACCCCAGCGTGCCGGTTGCAGCCTCCTCCGACGCTATTCCGCCAGCACGTTGTAACCACGTCCGCCCATGCAGCGCGCGACGATGGCGCGCTGTTCGGCGACGCCGTAGGTCGCGCCGTTGACCCCGCCGCTCGCCGCACCCCATGCGGCAACGCGTGCAACGTCATTGCCGCGCAAGCCTACGGCCGCACCGAGCAGCGCGCCGAGCACGGCGCCGGCCGTCGCACCGGCGGCCGCGCTCGCTGCCGCCGGTCGCCGTTCCGCCAGTTGCTGGCAATCGACCAGATCGTCATCGTAGTTGCCACGGACGACGCCGGCATCGACGACTGGGCGGTATTGCTGGACTGCACAACCAGCGAGCATGCCGACAAGGGCGATGCACACGATACGCAATGCCATGGAATGTCCCCTTTCCCTGAGTACGAAACACCGGCGGCGCAGCAGGATTCATGCCAGAGCGCCTATTGGCGTGGCACCGACGCAAAAGCTGCGACCATCGCGCTGGCTCCCAATATCCTCCGACGGGCGAACGTCCGCAGCATCGGATTTGCTGGGTTTATGATTTGCCACCCCTGCGTTTGCTTTGGAGCTTTTGCGATGTCCTGGTCTTCCCTGCTGCGCCCCCTCGTCCTTGCGCTCGCCGTCACCCTCGCTGCCTGTGTGGCCGCGCCGCAACGCGCGCATGTTGCCGATGGCGCGCGCGCGCAACTGGGCATCCTTGAATCGACCGACATCCATTCGAACATCCTGAGCTATGACTACTACAAGCTGGCCGAGGACAAGACGCTCGGTTTCGAGCGCATGGCGACGCTGGTCAAGCAGGCGCGCGCGGAATTTGCGAACTCACTGCTGTTCGATGCCGGCGACACGATTCAGGGCACGGCGCTGGCCGACTATCAGGCGTTGGAAAAGCCGATCGGCTGCGACGAGGAGCTGGCGATGTATCGCGCGATGGATGCGCTCGGATACGACGGCGGCACGGTTGGCAACCATGAATTCAATTACGGCCTGCCGTTCCTGGCCCAGGTCACCGATCGCTCGATGAATGTCGACGGGGTCGCGCAGCGACAATGCAAGGGTCCGAATTATCCGCTGGTACTGTCCAATGTATTCAGCACGCGCGACAACCAGCCGATCTATGCGCCGACCGCGGTCATCGAACGCACCCTGCGCGCGCAGGATGCGGCCGGACATGTGACCGAGGCGCCCATCCGCATCGGCCTGATTGGTTTCACGCCTCCGACGATCATGGAGTGGGACAAGCGCAACCTTGAAGGCAAGGTCTACACGAAGGGCCTGGTCGAAGCGGCGCGGCAGTTCCTGCCGGCACTGCGTGCGCAGAACGTGGACTTCGTGATCGCGATTTCTCACGGCGGCATCGACGCCTCTCCATATGGATCGATGATGGAAAACGCGAACTGGTATCTCGCACAGGTGCCCGGCATCGACGTGCTGCTGCTCGGCCATTCGCATGCGCCGTTCCCCGATCCGACCAATCCGAAATCGCGCTTCAACAATATTGCCGATGTCGACAACCAGCGCGGCTTCGTGCACGGCAAGCCGGCCG
>JBDTWV010000218.1:0-5220 GCA_040006495.1 Dokdonella sp. | reverse complement strand
CCATGTGCCCCGCTGCGTAGTAGCGGAATTCCAGATTGCCGCGCAGCGTCGGATCGAGCTGCATGTGCGACAAGTCGAATTCGGTCGCGAAGAACGGCGTGGCGAGGTCGAAATAGCCGTTGGCAGACAGCACATGTAGTTTCGGGTTATCGCGCACCGCGCGCGCGAGGTCGCCGGCGACGTACGGCACGCGCTGCGGAAAATTCGATCCCGGCTCGGCATGCTTCCAGTCCCGTTCGCGGATGATGCCCTCGCCACGCGTTTTGGATGGCTTGTCGCTGGACCACTCCAGCGTGCCTTCGAGGTACTCGTTGAACGCTGCGGTGTAGGCACCTGCAATCGCGGTCGATGACGCGTCGTAGTCGGGATCCTCGCCTGCTGCGTCGACGTCGATGCCTTCGTAGCGACCATCGAACCGGCCGAGCGTGCGCCGATCGCCGCGCAGCAGTTCCCTGCGAAAGCGACTCTGACTGACGCGCAGGTTCGCTTCCTTCAGGTACTGCAGCGAAAGGCCAGTGAATCGGCTCATTTTGGCTGCGACCGCGTCGAGCTCGGCAGCAGACAAATCCTGCCCCTTGGCCAGTGCACCGGCGTACGCGCTGGTCGCAAACGCACGAACCTGGTCGAGGAACGCATGCAGGTCGTCGGGTCTGTCCAACACCTTGTCGTGGTACCACGCGATCGCCGCGAAGCTCGGCAGCGCGCCGATGTAGGCATGGTCAAGGCCAGGGGAGAGCGACGCATAGTTCAGGATGGACGACAGCAGCACGACGCCGTTGAACGCCATTCCCTGGCCCTGCAGCGTGCTAACGAGCGCCGCCGAACGCGTGGTGCCGTAGGACTCGCCGAACAGGAACTTCGGCGAGTTCCAGCGCTGATTCAGCTTGACGAAGCGAGTGATCGCCTTCACGAACGCGTGCAGATCCTGATCGACACCCCAGAAATCCTTGCGCTCGCCCTTGCCAACCGGCATCGAGAAGCCGGTGCCGACAGCGTCGATGAAAACCAGATCGGTCTTGTCGATCAGGCTGTATGCGTTCGGCACCACGTGATATGGCGGCGGCGCGGTCGCAACCGCGCTGGCGGATTCCACGCGCACCGGCGCGACCGACCCCATATGCAACCAAACGCTGGCCGAACCAGGGCCGCCGTTCGTTGTAGAGGAACGTGACCGGGCGGTCTGCATCGTGCCGGCCGCGTTCGACGGTGTAGGCAACGTAGAACACGCTAGCGTCCGGTTTGCTCTCCTTGCCATCGCGAATCAGCACCGTGCCCGCAGTTGCGGTGTAATGGATCGTACGCCCGCCGACCTCAACGCTGCCATGCGAGACCGACGTCTTCTCAGGCGGAATCGGCTTTTCGTCTTTGCTGGCGGATTTCGCGTCCTTGGCGTGGCTTGCGTCGGATTACTTCGCATGCTCCTGCGCAAACGCCGATGAATACGCGGCGAGCAACAGCGACACCAGCAAGGCTCTGGCCAGCATGTTCGACATGGATGATCTCCGGCAAACGGCGGGCAACGCTGCAGCGTGCAGGGAAGGATCGCGGAACGCGTGTGACGGAAGTAATGGCGCGACGAAACCGGCCTGCAGAGACGAAACGAGGCTGTGCTATCGATCCTTCGGCGTTCGCGCTCAGACGCGATAACCGCGATGGATCGCGACGATGCCGGCCGAGAGGTTGCGCACGTCGACCCGCTCGAGGCCGGCCGCTTCCATCATCGCCTTCAGGGTCGCCTGATCCGGATGCTTGCGGATCGACTCGGCGAGGTAGCGATAGCTGGCGTCGTCACCGGCAATCAGCTTGCCGATGCGCGGCAATACCTGGAACGAATGAAAGTCGTACAGCGGCTTGAGGAATTCGGTGCGTACGGTCGAGAACTCGAGAACCAGTGCGCGACCGCCGATCTTCAGCACGCGATGGATCTCAGCAAGAGCGTGTTCCTTGCGTGTCACGTTACGCAGGCCGAACGCCATCGTCACGCAATCAAACGACTTGTCCGGAAACGGCAACGCCTCGGCGTCCATCTGCGACCAATCGAGGCCACGCAGCAGGCCGCGATCGAGCAGGCGGTCACGGCCGACGCGCAGCATGTCGCCATTGATATCGCCGACGACGACGCTGCCGCGCTTGCCGACCTTCGGCAGCAGCAATGCTGCGATGTCGCCCGTGCCTCCTGCCAGGTCAAGTACGCGGTCGCCGTCGCGAACCCCGCTGGTACCAACGAAATAGCGTTTCCACAATCGATGTACGCCGAACGACATCAGGTCGTTCATCACGTCGTAGTTGCGTGCGACCGAGGTGAAGACTTCGCCGACGAGCTTGGCCTTTTCGGCCTCGGGTACGTCGCGGTAACCGAAATGGGTGGTGCGGAATTCGTTCATGGCACCCATCGTACCGCAAGCGACGAGCTGCCCAGACAGTGCGGCATCCCGACCGAGGTCGGGGCGATGGCCGAGATCGCGTGACGGGCGCGTTGTATCCAGGCAAGCGTGCGCCAGCGCACGGGCAGTAGCGAGGACGTGTCCCGTTGCAGCGCGCAGGGCTTCGTTGATAATGCTGGACGATTCGGGAGAGACCGCATGGCGCTGTGGTGGTTGGGTGGAGTCGTATTCGTACTGCTGGCGGCCCTTGCTGCCGTGTTCAACGAGCTCGTCGCGGCACGCAATCAGGTGCGCGCGGCATGGAGCGACATCGATGTGCAATTGATGCGCCGCCACGACCTCGTGCCGCAACTGGTCGGCGCGGTACAGGGCTATGCAAACTACGAACGCGCGACGCTGATCACGGTGACCGAGCTGCGCACGCGCGCAATGGCAGCGGCATCGATGGCAGACAAGGCGCAGGTCGAAAGCGAGCTCGCGCAACAGATCAACCGCATTCTCGCGCTGCAGGAGCGCTATCCGGATCTCAAGGCAAGTGGGAATTTCCTGCAGTTGCAGCGCGACCTGGTTGGCATCGAGGACCATCTGCAATATGCCCGGCGCTTCTATAACGGCGCAGTGCGCGATCTCAATAACCGCATCGAGACCTTCCCGTCGCTGCTGGTCGCACGGCTCGCAAACTTCAAACCGGCAGAATTTTTCCGCCAGGGCGATGGTCAGGAGGCTCCGGAATGAACCGCATTATCCTTCTTGTGTGCCTCGCGTTCGCCGCTGGCAGCGCGTCGGCGAGCGAGCGCATTCTCAATTTCCACAGCGAGATCGACGTTGCGGCTGATTCGAGCATGCAGGTCACCGAGACGATCCGCGTGCACGGCGAAGGCCAACGTATCCGGCATGGTATCTATCGCGACTTCCCAACCGATTACCGCGACCATCTGGGCAATCGCGTGCAGGTCGACTTCGAGCCAGAAAGCCTGACCCGCGATGGACAAGCCGAGGCGTTTTACACTGAAGCGCTGCGCAACGGTGTACGCGTCTACTTCGGCGCCAAGAACACGATGCTTGGTCCGGGCGAGTACAGCTACACCTTTCGTTACCGCACCACGCGACAGCTTGGCTTCTTTGCCGATCACGACGAGCTGTACTGGAACGCGACCGGCAACGGCTGGGATTTCCCGATCGAGGCGGCGAGCGCGGCGGTGACCTTGCCTGGTGCGATCCCGACTTCGGATCTCCATGTCGAGGGCTATACCGGCGCGCAGGACAGCAAGGGCCAGAACTACACGACGCGTGCCGACGCACCCTCACATGCGACATTTTCGACAACACGTGCCCTCGCAGCTGGCGAAGGGTTGACGATTGTCGTCGGATTCCCGAAAGGCGTCGTCGCCGAACCTTCTGCGGCACAACGTGGCGGCTGGTTTCTTCACGACAACCGTGGCGTGCTGATCGGCGGTATCGGTCTGCTGCTGACATGGCTGTACTACATCGCGCAGTGGCTGCGCGTCGGCCGCGATCCCAAACGCGGCGTGGTCATCGCGCAATACGAAGCACCGGCGGGCTTCAGCCCCGGCTCACTGCGGCACGTCGAACGCATGGGTTACGACGACCGCTGCTTCGCCGCCGATGCGGTGGATCTTGCCGTACGCGGCGCGCTCGATATACGCGAAGACAACGGCAAGTACGCACTGCTGCGCGGCAACCACACAGCGCCAACCGACCTGCCGACCGCCGAAACGACGCTACTCACCGCGGCCTTCGCATCGAACGACACGTTGGCGTTCGATCAGATCGAACACCAGCGCATCGCCAAGGTACGTGCCACGCACAAGGCACGCCTGGACAAGGACAACGCCAGCGTCTACTTCAGCCGCAACACGATGTTGATGATTCCTGCCGTTTTGATCACGTTCGCCGCACTTGCGGTCGGCGTGCACATGACTGCTACCGGGGATGCACGCGCCGGCGGCGGCTTCATGTTGTTGTGGCTCAGCGTGTGGACGTTCGCGGTATTCGCGCTCGTCCGCATCGCGGTGACCGCATGGCGAGCGCCACGTGGGAGCAGCGGACGCCGCGGCGCGGTTGCCGCAACGCTGTTCGTGCTGCCGTTCGCCGCGGGCGAACTGTTCGGCCTCGGCATGTTTGCGGCCCTCACCGGCGTCGGCTTCACACTCACCGTGGTCGCGTTGGCTTGCACGCATTTCGCTTTTTTTGAATGGCTGAAGGCACCGACGCCCGCCGGCCGCAAGCTGCTCGACCAGATTGACGGATTGCGTCTTTACCTCGGCGTCGCCGAACGCGACGAACTCGCCGCGCAGAAAGCGCCACCAATGTCGGCAAACGAATTCCAGCGCTTCTTGCCATATGCACTCGCGCTTGATGTCGAGACGACCTGGGCCAACCAGTTCGCCGCCGCGGTGGGCCCCGCTGCCGCAGCGGCGGCCGCCGACGCAATCGGTTGGTACCGGGGCGGCGAAAACCTCAGCAACGTCTCCACTCTGAGCAGCGGGCTTGGCTCATCGTTGTCGAGCGCGATCTCGTCGTCTTCGAGGGCGCCCGGATCGTCGTCTGGCGGGGGTGGCGGTGGATCGTCAGGAGGCGGTGGCGGCGGCGGGGGCGGCGGCGGCTGGTAGTCAGTTGCGCGATAGGCCCGCTGCAGCGAGCGCATCAAGGTAAGCCTGCCAGTTGTTCACCTGGCCGCGACCGAGTTCGTACAGCACGTCCCATGAAAACAGCCCAGTCGCATGGCCGTCATCGAAACGCAGCAGCACCGCGTAATTGCCGACGGGTTCTACCGCATCGATATTCACATGGATCTTGCCGGGCACGAGGACGC
>JBDTWV010000217.1:0-5222 GCA_040006495.1 Dokdonella sp. | reverse complement strand
CGATCGACCGCCTGAAGGCAAGTATGCCGACCTGCAGGAATTTCTCGCCGAGTTTGCTCTGCGCATGCCGCCTTGGAACAAGGTTGAGCCACGCGATTTCACTGCGTTGCTCAAAACCATTCGTGATCGACCCGATGCGGCATTGCTGGAATCGGTGTTGCTGCGTAGTCAGAGTTTGGCGGTATATACGACCGACAATCATGGTCACTTCGGATTGGCACTACAGGCCTACGCGCATTTCACTTCACCGATCCGGCGCTATCCGGATTTGCTGGTGCATCGCGCGATCAAGTTTGGCTTGGCCGGTGGAAAGCTCGATACGTTTGAGTATTCGCAGCACGAGATGGAGCAGCTCTCGCTGCAATGTTCGGAAAAATCACGACGCGCCGATGAGGCCTCGCGCGAGGTTGACGAGCGTTATCGCGCGGCGTGGATGGAGGAGCACGTCGGTAGCGAATTCGATGGCGTAATCAGTGGCGTGACGTCGTTCGGGTTGTTCGTCGAGCTGGCCGAATCCAAGGTTAACGGTCTGGTGCACGTGACCCAGTTGCCGCACGACTATTACCACTTCGATCCAATCCGAAAACTGCTCAGTGGTGAACGCACTGGTGGCCGTTATCGCTTGGGCGAGCCAGTGCGGGTGCTGGTGCTACGCGCGAGCGTCGAGGATCGCAAGATCGATTTCCGCCTGGTGTCGGCGAACGGAAAGGCGGTGGCGCGTTCGAATCAACCGGTGGTGCAGGGTGCGTCGAAGAACGCGAAGTCATATAGCTCGCGTGATGGATCTTCGAAGTCTGAAAATTCCGGCAAATCAGCGTTTACAAAATCAAAGGGTGCAGGCAAACCGTCGCAAGCCAACAAGAACAGTGCGCGAAGTAATCAGAGTGATGCGCGTGGCGAGAAGAAAACGAAGAAGCCGCATCGCAAAGGTCGCAAGCCATGAGCGCAGGCCAATGGATCGCCGGCATCAATCCGGTTGCCTCGGCGCTGGAACATGATGCGGCGCACGTGCTGGAAATCCTGCTGGAAGCCGGCGGACGTAATCCGCGACTGACCGAAATTGAACAGCGTGCGCGACAGCTTGAAATCGATGTGCGTCGCGTCAACACGCAGGCGCTGGACGGCATCGCTGGCGGTCTGCGTCATCAAGGCGCGGTGGCGCGTTACCAGGGCGCGACGCCGATCGAGGAAGCCGACCTGCCGAAACTGATTGAAGCGGCGGGACAGAACGCGTTGTTGCTGGTGCTCGATGGCGTGCAGGATCCGCACAATCTCGGCGCCTGCCTGCGCAGCGCGGCGGCGGCGGGAGTAACGGCGGTGTTGATTCCGAAAGATCGCGCGGCAACCGTGAATGCGACCGTGCGCAAAACCTCGTCGGGCGCGGCTGATCGCGTGCCGATTGTGCGGGTCACCAATCTGGCGCGCGCGATGCGTGGGCTGCGTGACGCGGGCGTCTGGATCTACGGGCTCGCCGGCGATGTGGATGCATCTTTATATGCGCTCGATTTGCGCGGGCCGATTGCGTTGGTGCTGGGCGGCGAAGGCGAAGGTCTGCGTCGACTTACACGCGAAACCTGCGATGGCGTGGTCGGTATCCCGATGCCCGGCGGCGCCGTCGGTCAGGGCATGGAAAGCCTGAATGTGTCGGTCGCCACTGGAGTCGCACTGTTTGAGGCGATCCGGCAACGTGGGGTCAAACCATGATCAATCTCAATCTGGAGTGGTATGACTGGGTCGGCATCGGCGGCGTGCTGCTGATTTTGGTGGCGTACTTCGTGCTACAGACCGGTCGCATCCGCGGCAATGGGCTGACTTATCAGTTGATGAATTTGTTCGGCGCCAGCGGCGTGCTGTTGTCGCTGGTATACAAGCCGAATTTTTCTGCGATCGTGATGGAGTCAGCGTGGATCGCGATCAGCATCTACGGCATCGTGCGCGGCTTGCGTGACGATCCGCCTAAGAACGGAAGCACGCCGCCTGCGATCTAGTGCCGGGGTAGAAGCGGTACGCGCTGCGGCGTGAGGTATGTGTCGGTAGTCGGACGGCACAGGCGTTCGATGCAATGAGTGCATACGATTGATCGGTTTCGTTTGTGATGAGCCCGTCGATCCATGAATGCTTTGCTGGATCAAGAATCCATCCGACAAGTTCGAGGCATGCTGCGCCTTGTAGGGGTGTTGTGGTTCGACAGGCTCACCACGAACGGTATGCGTCAAATCCCGCATCAAAGCCACACACCGCTTTCCCCGCGTCACCCGACAGGCGAGAATGGCGTGATGTCCGAGCACCAGCCATTGCCGATCGACGACCAGCATCCGTTGCTGTCGGGGCAGCAATGGATGCGCCGCGCTGCATTGTGGAGTGGTGCAATCGGCGTGGCGTTGCTGGCGATCGTGTTCGCCAAGGGCAGCGATATTTGCTACGGGTTGTTCGAACAACTACTCGCGCACTCGCGCTGGTGGCCATTGCTGGTGACGCCGTTGGGTTTTGCGTTGCTGGCATGGCTGACCGAAGGCGCATTGCGCGCCACCCGCGGCAGCGGTATTCCGCAGGTGATGGCGGCGTTGCATCGTGAGGAAGACATTACTTTTCGCGAGCGACTGCTGTCGCTCAAGGTGGCTGCCGGCAAACTCGTGCTCACCTTGTTTGCGTTGCTGGTGGGCGCATCGGTCGGTCGCGAAGGTCCGACTGTGCATGTCGGCGCCGGATTGATGGCTTGGCTAGCGCGGCGCTTCGGCTTTCGCGATCCGGCATCCATCTCGCGTTTTGCACTGGCGGGTGGTGCGGCCGGTATCGCGGCCGCTTTCAATACGCCGCTGGCCGGCGTGATGTTCGCGATCGAGGAACTCGCGGGCGCATTCGAGCATCGTTTCAGTGGTGCTTTGCTGACCGCAGTCATGGTCGGCGGCGTGGTGTCATTGGGTTTAATCGGCAACTACACCTATTTCGGTCGCCCCGCGGCCTCGCTGCCACTGGGAGAAGCGTGGATCGCGGTGCTTGCGACCGGCGTGATTGGCGGTTTGGCTGGCGGCATATTTGCGCGAACCATCCTGTTCGCTGCCGGCACCTTGCCGGGTTTGTTGGGAAAATTGCGCAAGCGCTCGCCCATCGCGCTGGCCGCGCTGTGCGGACTGGCGCTGGCGCTACTCGGGCTTGCCAGTGGTGATGCGGTTTACGGCACCGGTTACGCGCAGGCGCGCGAGATTATTGCAGGCAGCCACGTAATCACGCCGTGGTTCGGTATCGAAAAATGGGCGGCCAATGTGGTCTCTTACGTGGCGGGTATCCCGGGCGGCATCTTCTCGCCGGCGCTCGCTGTCGGTGCGGGATTGGGCGCGAATCTTGCTCCGTTCCTTCCGCATTCCAGTGCGACCGCTGTGATTCTGCTCGGCATGTCTGCCTATCTGGCAGGGGTGACTCAGGCGCCGCTCACTTCGGCGGTGATTTCAATGGAGCTCACCGACAACCACGACTTCGTCTTGCCGATTATGGCCGCGTGTCTGATCGGTCGTGCGTTTTCCAGCATGGTATGCAAGGTGCCCATCTACCGCGCATTTGCGATGCAGCTGGTGGCGGCGCGTGAGGCGGAAGTTGTTGCGGAGTCGACTGCCGATGCGGCGGCAATGGCATCTGCAGCGGACGACGCGAATACTGCAAGCGCGACCACAGAAACATTGGATGGTCACAACGTAATCGTTGATCGTGTGCCAGACGCCGATGTGGAATTGCCGCTCGGCGACGACGATCAGAAAACGCCGCCGTCTGACCGCGCGTCTTGACTCGAAGTAAGCGAGTCAAATGAATCACGCGGCACTAAAGCGATGCCGCCCAATCCTCGTCCGACCCTTCGTTGATGCCCTCAAACAGGAACGTCGAGAGATAACGCTCACCGGTATCGGGCAACATCGCCAGGATCACCGTGCCTTTTTCCGCATCCTTGGCTAGCTCCAACGCAGCGGCGAATGTGGCGCCAGCGGAGATACCGCAGAAAATGCCTTCCTTCATCGCCAGTGCACGTGCGGTGTCGCGGGCGAGCGTGTCATCGACCGGAATGTCGCGATCGAAAATGGTGCGATCAAGCACGTCAGGAATGAAATCCGGTGTCCAGCCCTGGATCTTGTGCGGCGCCCATTCATTGCCGGCCAACATCGCCGCGCCGCTTGGTTCGGTTACGCAAATCTTCATATCGGGGCGAGCGGCCTTGAGCACGCGACCGGCACCCGAGAGCGTGCCACCGGTGCCCCAGCCGGTGACGAACCAGTCCAGTCGCTTGCCCGCAAAATCACTGAGAATTTCCGGGCCGGTGCTGCTGGCGTGATAGGCGGGATTGGCAGGATTCTCAAACTGCCGTGCGAGGAACGCACCATGTTTTTTCGCGAACGCTTCGGCTGCCTTGACCATGCCGGTGCCACGTTCGGTTGCCGCGGTCAAAATCACCTTTCCGCCTAACCCGCGAATCAACTTGCGGCGTTCGATCGAGAATGTTTCCGTCATGAATGCGACGAAGGGATAACCGCGCACTGCGCACACCATAGCCAGCGCGATGCCGGTATTGCCGGACGTCGCCTCAACCACCATCTGCCCGGGCTTGAGCGCACCGCGCGCTTCGGCATCCAGGATGATGCCCAGCGCCAGCCGGTCCTTGACCGATGACATCGGGTTGAACGCTTCGAGCTTGGCGTACATCTGCACATGCGCTGGAGCGAGTTTGTTGATGCGAACGATCGGCGTGTTGCCAACGGTGCTGAGTATGCTGTCGTGGATCATGGGTTTGCTCCGGTTGTGAGTGCAGCGCGCACGCGATCGCGGTGATCAGGCAGCGTCAGAGCGGTGCTCCTCGTACTCTGTGGATGCCTGCTTGGGAGCGGGCGGTGCCGAGCCCGATCCTGTGAAACCCGAATCTGAATCTGTCGAATCCAATACTCCCGATTCTGGCGCCGCAATCGAGCGCGTCGATGGAATGCTAATTCCATTGCGAGCAGCGTGCCACGTGTTGAGCACGCGACAGAACAATTGTGCGGTGCGATCGGTGTCATACACCGCCGAATGCGCGTCGTCGGCGTTCCAGTCGAGTCCCGCCGCGTGCACGGCGCGACCCAGAACGGTCTGCCCATAAGCCATACCAGCAAGGGTCACGGTATCGAAGGTGCTGAACGGATGAAATGGATTGCGCTTGTGCGCGGTGCGCGCGACGGCAGCATTGAGAAAGCCTAGATCGAACG
>JBDTWV010000216.1:0-5249 GCA_040006495.1 Dokdonella sp. | reverse complement strand
CGGCCTGCACGACTGGATCAAGCGCACCCACGCGAATGCGCGGACACGTCTGCACCTGTTCCTGCGTCTGTGTCGCGCGGTGGCATATGCCCACCAACGCCTGATCGTGCATCGCGACCTGAAGCCCTCGAACGTGCTGGTGCGCGCGGACGGTACGCCGTGTCTGCTTGATTTCGGCATTGCCAAGCTGGTCGACGCAAATGGCGCTGAGGAAGCCACCGAGCATCGCTTCCTGACCCGCGCCTACGCGGCTCCCGAACAGTTGAACGGTGGTGTTCTGACGACCGCGACCGACGTCTTCGCGCTCGGTGCCGTGATGTTCGAGCTCTTGACCGGATTGCGCTACTCCAGCCTGCGTCGTGACGACGGGACGGTGACGCGACCGAGCACAGCAGTGCAGCGTGATGTGTCGACAGCGCGGACAAACGCGGCGCAATTGCGCGGCGATCTCGACGCGATCGTGCTGCGCGCGCTCGCGGCAGAACCGCAACGACGCTATGCAGGTGCCGAGGCGCTCGCAGATGACGTGGAACGTTTTCTCGACGGTCGCCCAGTCATGGCGCGGCCGGACGGCGCGCTGTACCGGATCGGCAAATTCGCGCGCCGCAACCGGTTTGCCAGCGTCGCGGCAACGATTGCCGTGCTGGCGATGATCGTGGGCACCGGCGTCAGCCTGTGGCAGGCGCAGCGCGCCGAGCACATGGCCGATCGAGCTGAGCGCAGCAATGAATTCCTGATCGGCTTGCTCGCCGACGCCAACCCGTTCGACGACCATCCGGGACGGCGGGCGCCTCCCGATCGATTGCTCGACAATGCGATTGCTCGCATCGAACGCGATTTCACTGACGCGCCCGAGGTGCAGATCGAAATGCGCCAGTTGATTCAGCAAGCCCTCGTGCGTATCGGCGATCCACGCAGGGCACGTGTCCTGGCGCAGCGCAATGTCGACGCGGTGCGCGCGTTCTACGCTGTCGGCGCACCTGAAATCGGTGTCGCATTGGCCAACCTGGGCTTGGACGAGGAGCAGGCTGGCGACGCGTCCGCCGCGCTGGCGACATATACCGAAGCTGAGCGGCTTCTACGCAACGCCGGTTCCAGTTTTGTACGCGACCACATTTCGTCGATGACGGGTCTGGCCAAGCTGGCCAACGCAGCTGGCAACAACGCAGATGCATTGCGCTTGCACGAGGCTGTCCTGCGTGAACGCCACATCATCGACGGCGCCGAGAGCCAGGATGTCGCGATGGATCTGATGAACCTCGCCGCGGATGCGTTCTACGCGGAACACTATGCAGAATCCGAAGCCATTGCGGCGCACGCGCATGCGATGCTGGTCAAACTTGTTGGCACGGAGCATGCGCGTCTAATTTACGTCGACAACATGCTCGGTCTGGCACAGGCGAATGCCGGTCACGTCAGCGAGAGTATCGCCACGCTGACCGCGGTCGAGCGGCGCGCACGCACCACCTTGAAGCCGGACGCACCGATGCTCGGATCCGTACTGGGCTCACTCGGTCATGCGCGCAGTCTAAATCATGAGGTGGAAGGAGCGTTGGCCGCGCTCACCGAATCGCGCCGCATCCTTGAGTTGAACAAGCAATCCATGCGCGGTCGGGTCACGATGCGCTTGGGCATGCTGCAACTGGCCGAGCACAGGCCCGAAGCCCTCGCCACTCTGGAAGCGAGCGTTGCCGAACTGAGAGAAGTCGGCGGCGGTGGGGGATTTCTTGAATGCGCGCAGGCTGCGTACGGGGTCGCGCTTGCGCGCGCCGGCAAAGCCGAGGTCGGCGAAAAGCTCGTGCGATCGGCACGCAATGACCTCCGTAGTGGCAAGGATGGCGCGAGTTCGCGCGCAGGCGATGTGGACCTGCTGCTCGCCGATTTGCTGCAGCGTCCCGATCAGGCGGACGAAGCGCTTGCCCTGCGCCAGGAAGCGTTCGGAATCTACCAACGCATATTCGGCATGGATCATCCGCATACGCGTGCACTGGCGGCAACGATCAGCCGCTCGACCGATACCTGAACTGCGCGTTCGGACCAGCGGCCAGAGGACCGGTTGCCGGATGCTGCGTCGCGCCTGCCAGTCCTGCCATTCGCGCCGCCTGCAGGCCGGAGTCGTGCGGAGATCGGTGGTCGATGTCATGAATTTCCGAGAAACCGGGATTGCTTCAGTCAGACACGACTGAATCGAATCTGCCTGCCGCGAGCGCGGGTGACCGGAGAATCTCATGCGTTGCCGTCAAACAATGTTTTGCTCACTGCGAGCCATCGCCCTGCTTCTGCCATTGGCTGCCTGCAGTATCCATGCCGCTGAAATCTGCGTGACCAACCTGCCTTCATTGCAGGTCGCATTCGCCTTGGGTGGAGGTCAAGCGCAACCGTTCACGATCAAGATGGCGCAGGGTACCTATGCGCTGTCGGGGGATACCACCGTCACCTTTTCGGCACCGACCACGATCCTCGGCGGCTATGGCCCGAATTGCACGACCCGTGTCGTCAGTCCGGCCAATACCGTGATCGACATCGGCGGTAGCGCGGCGTCGTTATCGATGCTCCAGGCAAAAGGCTCGCCTCGCGCTGCCCTGAGCCTGGACGGCTTGACCATCACCGATGGAGCGGCGCTAAAGCTGACCGCCGGTGAATACGAGACGTATGTCGCGGACGAACCTGGCGACCTGACGGTCACGCGGTCACGTATCCAAGATCTTGGCGTGGGCGCAGGCGGATTTGCCGCGGTGTCCTTCAACGCCAATGCGGGGCAAGCCCGCCTGGAGGACGTAGTGATCGAATCGGTCCCCAGCGCGGATGTCTGGAACTGTTCTGTCCAGATCTGGCTGGACGACGACTCGCGCGCATCGCTCAACTTCGTGAGCATGAACCTGTCGGGCGCACACCATCTTTGCATCATCGAAGGCAGGACGAGCGGCAACTACCAGGTTGATGTCTACAACAGCATTGTGTGGGCGTCCGATGGCACGTCCTCGACGATCAAAGGCGTGGATGGATTCGGCTACGGTTACCCGTTTGCGGTGAACATCGGCAACAGCGTCCTGCACGCCTATATCGGCATCGGCAGCATCGGCAACTCGAACAACCTCAATGCCAATCCGCTGTGGGTCGATCCGGCCAATGGCAACTACCATCTGCAAGCCGCGTCACCCGCGGTCAATAGCGGAAATGTCGTCAATCCGCTTGGCATGCCGGACACGGACATCGCGGGTGGCTCACGTTGGATCGGCAGTCGTCCGGATCGCGGTGCGTACGAGTCGACGGTGAACGACCAGTCGAATTTCAATGTGACCAGCACCGCCGATGCCGGGCCCAACACCTTGCGCCAGGCGATCCTCGATGCCAATTCCTCGCCCATTCCAGGCACGATCAAGTTCAATATCGCGACGCCGTGCCCGGCTGTGATCAGCCTCGCCACCACGCTGCCGCACATCACCTCGCCGATCATCATCGATGGCTACACGCAAGGCGGCTCCGCGGCGAACACCGATGCCGACGCCTCGAATGCGAAACTATGCGTGCTGCTCAAGCCGGCGTCGGGAACGCTCGGCAATGCGTTGCTGGTGCCATCGACAGGCGCGGCGAGCGCGTCGCTGGTGGTGCGCGGCCTCGGATTCGGCGGCTTCGGCCAGTCCGTCATGCTGCTCGGGGGCAGCAACCATGTGATCGCCGGCAACCAGTTCGGCGGCAGTGTCGCCGGCGTGTCGCTCCCCGGCGCGGCGTTGCAGGCGATCTCGGTCGGCGTGAACGCGGGCGGCAGCCTCGTGGTTGGTGGCGTCAGCGTGGCTGATCGCAACGTCATCGGCGGGGGCGCTGGTTACGGCATCAATGTGCAGAGCACCGTCGTCAGCACGCCCGACCTATGCCGTATTGTCAACAACCTGATCGGTGTCGCCGCGAACGGCATCACGCCGGTGCCGAATTTCACCGGCATCGGTCTGGGCGGCAGCGGTTGCACGGTGTCCTCCAACCGCATCGTCGGCAACAGCCAGGACGCGATCCTGATCAACGGCGGCAGCGGCAACGTGATCCAGAACAACATCCTCGGCGTCGACGTCAACGGCAACGGAATCTTCAACAGCGGTGCCGGCGTGCACATCACCGCGGGCAACAACAACGTGATCGGCACGAGCGCCGCGAGCAATATCACCGGCCTGCTTTTCAGCAACACGATTCGTTTCATGGCCGACGGCGGCGTGCTCGCCACTGCGGGCAGCGGCAACTCCATCCGTAGCAACCTGATCTACGACAACGGCGCGACCGGCGGCGGCATGGACATCGACCTTGGTGTCGTCGGCCCCACTGCGAACGACCCTGGCGATACCGACACCGGCCCGAACCTGCTGCAGAACTTTGCACTGGCCAATGGCGTTGCGTTCGCGTCGCAGCCGCTGCCCGGAGCATCGAACGTGGCGGCCAATGTGAGCGGAACATTGAACTCACAGCCGGGCAGCTATCGCGTGGACGCCTACTTTTCCAACGGCTGCAATGGCAATGGCCGCGGTCATGCGCAAGCCTATGCCGGCGCCAAGCAGGTTGTGATCGCGGCGGGTTCCACCAATGCCGCCTTTGCGCTAGGCGTGACGCTACCGAACGTGCAGGCCAACGGTGTGCTCGCGTTCACCGCTACCGACTCCGCCGGCAATACCTCGGAGATCGGTCCCTGCTTGCCGGTCGATGCGATCTTCCGCGACGGTTATGAGTAAGACCCTGGGCGAGCCTCGGCCACGAAACCACGGGCGGATGTCTAGGTTATTCGCCCTTCCGCGTTATTCATGGCACCGGTCGCTTCCACCCATTGGGAGAATGCAATGAGATTCGCTCCGCAACTGTCGATCGCCGCGGCGATCACGCTGTTTGTTGCCACGCACGTCGACGCAGCCACGTTCTGCGTGAAAGACGCGTTGTCACTGAAAATTGCGTTGACGAACGCACAAGCCAATGGCGAAGACGATGTGATCCAGATCCAGGCGGGCACGTTCACGCCAAGCGCGGCGAGTTTCGTTTACCAATCCAGCGAAGCCCATTCCCTGGCAATCGCGGGTGGCTACGCGGCCGGCTGCTCGGCTCAGGCGCTCGGCGCGCAATTCACCAATATCGACGGCGGCGGTACCAAAGCGCCGCTCTTCGTCGCTGCGACGGCGTCAGAAGCCAGCATCGTGATCAGCAATCGGGCGAAGAGCTACAGCCCGGACGACCGGTCCTTGATGCAATCTCCCTTGGCACCGGGCGCCATCGGT
>JBDTWV010000215.1:0-5264 GCA_040006495.1 Dokdonella sp. | reverse complement strand
CGGCCTTGTGGGTAAGTCCGGGTTCGCGGAAATGCACTTGGTCGTCGATCATTCCGGGCAGCAGCCAGCGCCCCTTGGCATCGAACACGCGTTCGTTCGAGAGCGCGTCGAGCTTTGCGTCGATACGCTCGATGCGACCGCCGCGTACGCGCAGGTCGGCGTGGAAGCGGCGTCCTTCGTTGACGAGTTCGGCGTTGGTAATCAGCCAGTCATTCATGGGGATGGTCTTCCTTCGATGCAGCGGAGCGGGCGGGCCATATTGTGAACTCAAGCGGCACTGGATCGGCCCCCCCCGTGCACAATGGTTGGCAGCGCGCGATACGGCAAACGCCAAGCCAGCCGCCGCGCACGGTGCCGAAGCGCGCGATCGCGATGCGCGCGTAGTCTGAACAACTCGGATCGAAGCGACAGTGCGAGCCGAGCAACGGGCTCAAGAGGCGTTTGTACCATCGAAGCAGGAAAATAATCGGGCTTGCCATCGCTGCGCCAAAGCATGTCTGCACGCAACTGTGCGTTCCGACAATGGTTTCCGGCGGTTGCCGGGGGGTGGTAGTTAGGCTATAACACGCGACCGCTGCGTCACAAGGTAGGCCAAAGAGATGGCTCAGATCAAACAAAAAACCAGCAATCGCGCCAAGTCGGCGTCTGCGCCGGCACGTACCAAGGTGGGTGCGCGTAGTGCCGCGACCAAGGCGAAGCCGTCGCCAAAGGCAAAGCCCGCAGCGCTTGCAAAAAAATCGACGAAGGCGGCGACGCCAAAAAAGGCCGCTGCGAAAGTGCCGAAGGTCGCGACGCGCAAAGTCGTGGTCAAGAAGGCGGCGGCAAAGAAGGCCGTTGCGACGAAATCCGCGAAGAAGGTCGCTAAATCGGCCCCGGTCAAGCAGGTCAAGCAGGCCAAGGTGACCCGCGCGCAGAAGGCTCGTCCTGCGAAGGCAGCGCCGGTGAAGAAATCGGTCGTCGCAAAGCCCGCTATGCCTATGCGCAAACCAGAATCGCCCAGGAAATTCGTGACTATAAGCAAACCCGAAACCCCCTCTTTGCCGAAGGGCAAAGCGCGCATGACGGCGTCCTCGGAGAACAACTTCACCATGCAGGACGGTCGCTACGCGCTGCCTGCCAGTACCACGATCGACCTTCCGAACGGTTACAAGCCGAGTTCGAAAGAGGAATACATGAGTCCGCCGCAGCTCCAGTATTTCCGCAACAAGTTGTCGAAGTGGCGCGGGGACCTGGTCGAAGAAAGTCGGCAGACGATCGAAAGCCTACGCGATGAAGTGCGCGATGTCGGCGACGAAGCGGAGCGGGCGACGCGCGAAACCGAAAATTCGCTGGAATTGCGCACGCGCGACCGCTATCGCAAGTTGATCGCGAAGATCGACAAGGCGCTCAAGCGCATCGAAGAAGGGCACTACGGCTTCTGCGAAGAGACCGATGAGGACATCGGTATTGATCGCCTCGAAGCGCGCCCGATCGCGACGCTCAGTCTCGATGCGCAGGAGCGTTGGGAGCACCGCCAGAAGCAGATGGGCGATTGATCTCGATCGCGCGCTGATTGCCAAACGCCCCGCTTGACGGGGCGTTTGTGTTTCGGGGCCCGGATGGGACAATGATCAGGTCGGGCAAATCGGGCACCAAGGCAGAACCCAGCAACGTGAGCGCACGCAAATATTTCGGAACCGACGGCATTCGCGGTAGGGTCGGCGAATGGCCGATCACAGCCGAGTTCATGTTGAAACTCGGCCGCGCGGTCGGACGCGTGCTGACCGGCGCCGATGGCCATCCGACCGTGATGATCGGCAAGGACACGCGAATTTCCGGTTACATGTTCGAGTCGGCGCTCGAGGCGGGCCTGGTTGCGGCCGGAGCGGATGTCGGCCTGCTCGGGCCAGTCCCTACGCCTGCGGTCGCGTATCTGACCAGCAGCTTGCGTGCGAACGCAGGCATCGTGATCAGCGCGTCACACAATCCGCATCATGACAACGGCATCAAGTTCTTTTCCGCGTCGGGTGAGAAGCTTGCCGATGAGGTCGAGTTGGCGATCGAGGCTGAACTCGAGGCGCCATTCACGACAGTCGCATCCGAGGCGATCGGCAAAGTTGTCCGGATCCGCGATGCGACGGTGCGCTATGCGGAATTCTGCAAGGCGACGGTACCCAGTTCGCTGAGCCTGCGTGGCTTGTCGATCGTCATCGACTGCGCGCACGGGGCGACTTACCAGATTGCGCCACTTGTGTTCACCGAGCTTGGCGCGAAGGTCACGGCAATTGGTAATCAGCCTGATGGTCTCAATATCAATCGTGATTGCGGATCGACGCGTCCGCAGGCGTTGGCGCACGCGGTCGTCGCCGCGGAAGCCGATCTCGGCATCGCATTCGATGGCGATGGTGATCGTGTACAAATGGTCGATCGCAGCGGCAATGTCATCGACGGCGATCAATTGCTTTACGTGCTCGCGACGGACTGGCATGCGAGCGGTCGCCTGCGCGGACCGCTGGTCGGCACGCTGATGAGCAACTATGGCCTCGAGCGTGCGATGCACGATCTTGGGGTGCCGTTGGTGCGCGCAAATGTCGGCGACCGCCATGTCCTGCATCAACTGAAAAATCAAGGTGGCGTGCTGGGTGGCGAAGCCTCCGGCCACATTCTGTGCCTTGATCGCGCGACCACGGGCGACGCGATCGTGAGCGCACTGCAGGTTCTGGAAGTGTTGGTGCGCAGGGGTCGCCGCCTCGACGAGGCGGTGCAGGGTATGCCCAAGGTAGCGCAGACAACCGTGAATATCCGCGCAACGAATGGAAGCGCGCTGGTCGCCGACGCAAACGTGCAACGCGTGTTCGAGCGTGTGCGCGCGCAGCTGGCGGGGCAGGGGCGCGTCGTGCTGCGTCCATCCGGCACTGAGCCTCTGGTCCGGGTCACGGTCGAAGCCGGGGACGGTGCGCTGGTCACTCGACTCGCCGATGAACTCGCCAGCGCCGTAAGATCAGCCGCTACGAAGTTCGCAGGTTGAGTTCATGAGCGCACGTATTCCTACCCTCGACATCCAGCGCTACAACAGCGACCGCGTCGCGTTCGTGGCCGAGCTCGGCCACGCCTACCGTCAATGGGGATTTGCCGGCATCCGCAATCACGGTATCGCGTCGAAGCTGATCGACGGCGCATATGCGGCGTTCCAGCAATTTTTCGCGCTGCCAACCGAAGTGAAGATGCAATACCACGTCAAGGGCGGCGGCGGCGCGCGCGGCTACACGCCATTCGGCGTCGAGACCGCCAAGGATTCGAAGTACCCAGACCTCAAGGAGTTCTGGCATATCGGTCGCGAGATTCCACGCGATTCGAAATACGCCGATGTGATGGCGCCAAATGTGTGGCCGCAGGAAGTGTCGACATTCCACAGATGTGGGCTTGGCCTCTATCAGGCGCTCGATCAACTCGGCTCACGCGTGCTGCGTGCGCTCGCGCTGCATATCGATTTGCCGGAAGACTATTTCGGCGACAAGACCAATTTTGGCAACTCGATACTGCGTCCGATCCACTACCCGCCGATCCCCGAAGAGCGGGCGCTGCCGAATGTGCGGGCCGGCGCGCACGAGGACATCAACCTGATCACCCTGCTGGTCGGTGCAAGTGCGCAGGGACTCGAAGTGCGGTCGCATGCAGGCGAATGGGTACCGTTCACCGCCGACGCGGACACGATCGTCGTCAACATCGGCGACATGCTGCAGCGCTTGACCAATCATGTCTATCCGTCGACGACGCATCGTGTGGTTAATCCGCCAGGCGAGCATGCGCGCAAGCCGCGCTATTCTGTCCCGTTCTTCCTGCATCCGAATCCCGATTTCGTGATCGACGTGCTGCCTGGCTGCATTGACGCGAATAATCCGAGTCGCTATCCGAACCCGATCAGCGCCCACGAATATTTGCAGGAACGATTGCGCGAGATCAAGTTGATTTGAGGGCTGGCAAGCGCGACCCATGTGATGAAAAGCGGCCTTCACGTCGGCGCATGCTTTTTTTTCAGCCCTCGTTCTCCATTCCCATGTTCCGGCGCAGCGCGATGACCAGCCCTCAGCTCTCGGCCCTCAGTGCCCGGCTCGTCAACCTCGCCTTGGTCCTCGCCATTGCGGCCGCCGTAGCGGTCGTCTACTGGCCCGGTGTGCACGGTTTCTGGGGGCGTGACGATTTCTTCCAGCTCGCGTTCGTGCGGCTGCTCGATACGCCGTGGTCGTTGTTTGTCGACGATTACTTCCCGGTTCCGGGCTCGGTGTTCCGGCCGCTCGGTGTTGCCTCGATGTGGCTGGGTGCGGCGCTGCTGGGTACCGACTATCCCGCGCACGCGATCTGCGACCTCGTGCTGCACGCGGGCGTCGCAGTTGCCCTGTTCGGCTTGTTGCTTCGCGCCAGGATTCCACGCGCGCTTGCGCTTGCGTGCACATTGCTGTTCGCGCTGCATCCGGCAGTGATCGGCACCGCGTTATGGTGGTCGGCGCGATTCGATCTGCTGGCCACACTTTTCATCTTGCTCGCGGTGCGTGCCGCGCTCGGCTATCGCGAGCAACCTCGAACGATTGTGTTGACATGCACGTGCGTCGCCATATTCGCTGCGATGCTTTCAAAAGAGATCGGTCTTGCGGCGTTGCTGCCGATTGTGGTGCTCTGGCTGCGCTGGGCATGGCTCGAGCGTGCGCATCGTGCAACGGCGCTACGTGCGATCGCATCGGTGTGCCTGTGCGCAGCGGCCTACTTCGGTTGGCGCTGGTACGTCCTCGCCACGCCGACAAGCGGCCTGACCGGCACCACGGCGGTCACCACCGTAGTCATGCACGGACTGTCTGATTGGTGGCAGCAGATGCCAGGTTATCTGGTGTTTTGGGTGCGGTTGGGTTTGCTGCAGCGGATTGCGCTCGGACTCGCGCTGGTCTCGCTGCTGGTTGCGGTCGGCGTTGCCATGTTCCGGCGTCGCGTGCCACCTGGCAGGTACACACACGTTGACCTCGTATTGTGTGGCATAGGTCTGTTTCTGTTGCCCGCGTTGCTGCAGGCGCCGATCACCGCGTTGAATGGTGCGCCACTGCGTGCAGGCGATTCAGTTATCGAAACCGCGATGCAATCGCGGCTCTACTACCTCGGTGTTGCCGGTCTGGCCATTGCACTCGCGGCTTTCCTTGCGCAGGTCTGGACTGGCGTGGCGCTGCGGCTGCGTATCTGCATGGCAGCGCCATTGCTGGTGGTCTTGATCGTGTTCGCAGGCCTATCGCACCAGAGCG
>JBDTWV010000214.1:0-5273 GCA_040006495.1 Dokdonella sp. | reverse complement strand
AGCCCGGTGTCGGGATCATTGCGCGAAAAATCCACGGGAAACGTGGCCAGGAGCTGCGGCGTCGGCAGTGCAGCGAAAGCGTCCGACCCCATAAGCACGATCGCGAGCACTGCCAACCAACCGATTTTCGTGCGCAACTGAACCCCCTGCATTCTCCAAAAATATCCGGCAGGCCGCGCCTGCAATCCTCGCCCTATCCCGGCCGCAACCGCGCTCCCACCCGAGAGTAGTCCGATCAACCGGGAGCGCGCACTTTCTTGACGAACCTCGCATCTCTCCAGTACTGCAAAACACCACATATTCGCCAGATAAGGTTTGCGTCCGCTGCGATTCGCAGCTGTCACGACCCGGCGTCATCTGCACCGCCGGGTTCTCCAGCAATCACAGGCACGCAGCCCGGCACCACCGCATCGGCACGGAACAACCACCATTCCCGTCGATTCGCATGCCCGACATGAATCGCCTTCGCTTTTTCCACGCACTCGCCCATTGCGTCTTCGAGAATGAAGATGGGTCGTTGCGCAGGTGCTTGCGCCTGCCAGCGCACGGCGTCCGCGTATTGCTGCGCCCACGGCAGTTTGAAACCGAACTCGCGCACCGGCCCGTCGGCCATCAGCAGGTTCTGCTCCTTCCACGCGACCATGCCGATCGTTGCATCAGCGCCGGCGAGTTCGCGCGCATGGCGCATCACGCCAGCGGCCGAACTCGAATCGTTGAGCAACGGGTACGCCCAGAAACCCCAGATCAGCCATAGCGTGGTGAGGCCGGCGAGCAATGCGTGCACACCGCGGCGCGGGCGAAACCACACCGCTGCCACGATGAAACCCGCACCGGTCACGATGAACATCGCCCACACCAGGCGCGCCTGATCGTCGATCTCACGCTGCTGCAGGAAACGTTCAGCCGCAGGCGCATGGCCGGTCAATGCCCACGCGCCGACTGCCGCGATCGCAATGCCCACCATCAATCCGATCGCAAACGCGGTGCTGCGCAGCCAACGCGCGCGCGCGATCTCCTCCAGATACGGAGCCATCGCCAACGCGAGCATCGGCAGTACTGGCATCAGATACACGTCGCGTTTTCCGGAGGGAATGCTGAAGAAGACGATCACAATGACCGACCACGCGAGAGGCAGCATCACGCGCGCATCGCGTGCTTTGAGATCGCGCCACCAGCGCGGTAGTGCACCGGCATACGCCAGCGACAGCGGGAAGAAGTTGAACAGCAGGATGGGCACGTAGTACCAGAATGGCTGCGGATGCGACCACGAACCGGCGTAACGGCCGGCGGTCTGGTGGAAGAAAATGTCGTTGACGTAGGCCGCGTATTCCGCGCTGCCGCGCGCATTCGCGACAGCAAATACCGCGCCCGCCCAAAGCACAATCGGCGCGAGAAACGCGAGCGCGCCACCGAGCCAGCGCGACGCCGAGTGCGCGATCACGGTCACATCGCGCCAACCCAGCCCCCGCGCAAACAGGTAGGGTACGAACATCAGCAACGCCAGCACCCCGACACCCTTGCTGATCACGCCGAGGCCAGCGGCGAAACAGCCGAGCCAGAACGCACGCCAATTCGGACCGCGCAGGAAATGCAATAAAAGTCCCCAGTTGGCGAGCGTGATCCAGCCCATAATCAATGGATCGATCTGCGCTCGCTTGGTCTGGTACATGAACTCGAACGCGAACAGCACTGCGATTGCGGCATACAAGCCGGCACGTGGGTTCCAGAAGCGGCGCGCGAGGTCCCAGGTCAAACCCAGCGTCAGCAACCCGGCCAGCAGCGACGGCAGCAGGAACGCGATGCGCCAGTTGTGGACGACCTCATACGACGCCGCCTGCATCCAGAACAGCATCGGCGGTTTGTCCGAGTACAGCTCGTGGCCGCGATGCGGAAACAGCCAGTCGCCGGATTCGACCATCTGCTGTGCAGCCAGCGCATAGCGCGGCTCATCGGAGGGCCACGGGTCGCGCAGGCCGATGCCGGTGCCGAGCAGGACCAGTGCAAAGAGCATGAACAGCCAGAACGTGCGGCGCTCGCTCGTAGCATCTGACGGGACGGAATCGGCTGTCATCGTTGGCAGGAATAGCAGGATCGCGCGTATCCTAACAGTCAGCGCAGCATGCTTCGCCGCGGTCTGCCGGAATTTGTGAACTCATCGATGCTGAGCACTCCTTTCATGCAAACGAACCTGTCGAACGAGTTCGCCATTCAGCCGCTCGCCAGCGCGACCGCCCTACCTGCGAGCTACTACGCGGGCGACAGCGCAGCCGCGCTGGATCGACGCGCCGTGTTCGCGCGCAGTTGGCAACTCGCGGCGCACACGGCGCAACTCGACGATCCCGGCGACCACGTCGTCACCGAAATCGCCGGCGTGCCGATGCTGATCGTGCGCGGCGACGACGGCGAATTGCGCGCGCTGCACAACGTCTGCCGGCATCGTGCCGGACCGCTCGCGACCTGCGACGCACGCGGCGCAAAACGTCTGCGCTGCCACTACCACGGCTGGACCTACGCGCTCGACGGACGCCTGCACAGTGCGCCCGAGATGAGCGGTGCGAAGGATTTCGACGTCCATGCGATCCGCCTGCCGCAGGCGCGGCTGGCGCAATGGCGCGGTTTCGTCTTCGTCGCGCTGGGCGACGCACCGCCGCTCGCGGACGTCGTCGCCGGCATCGACGCGCGCCTCGGCGCCGATGCGCTCACCGGCTACGCACTGCATCGGCGCGAGACCTATGACATCGCGTGCAACTGGAAAGTCTATGTCGACAACTACCTTGAGGGCTATCACGTCCCGCATATCCATCCGGAATTGAATCGGATGCTGGACTACCGCAGCTACGTGACCGAACTGGCGCGCTGGCATTCGCTGCAGTCGAGCCCGCTCGAAAGTACCGACGAGCTCTACGGCAATGGCGACGCGCTGTATTACTGGCTGTGGCCGAACACGATGCTGAACGTCCTGCCCGGCCGCCTGCAGACCAACCGAGTGCTGCCGCTAGGCCCTGGTCGCTGCCGCGTCGAGTTCGATTTCTACTACCCGGATGGTGCCAACGGCACCGTGCGCCGCGAGAGCGACCTCGCCTTCAGCGACATCGTGCAAAAAGAAGACGTGGATATTTGCGAACGTGTACAGCGTGGGCTCGAATCGGGTTCGTATGTTGCGGGGCGCCTCAATCCATTGCGCGAAAGCGGTGTGCATCATTTCCACGAGTTGCTGCGTGCGGCGTATCGCGCCGCGACCTGACCGGCATACAAGGTCGATCACCATGGGCGCGAACCCGCAGACACGACCCGAATCGAGCCGCCAACCACCGTCGCGTTGGTTGTGTACCAATTCGGGGTTTAACCAACCTGCAACGCAGCGTTAACCACAATTGCATTCGCAATTCGTATCCTCCTGCGACCCATTGGCAGGAGACGCATCATGCTTGAAAAGCGTAACACTGAAGTGAATGTGCTCGGCTATCGAATCGAACACGTGCAAACCCTCGATGATCGAGGCCAGCTCGCGACTCGGCGCTACGATGTACTCGGCCCGGAATCGAACGTCCTCATCGGCAGCTTCGCACAGCGCGCGGAGGCCGAGCACGAAATCGTCATGCGTGAACTCAACGTGTGGCGGCGGTCCGCCTCCGCGTGATGGCCGCGCGCCGATCGCTTGCGACGGATGCTCAGGAGATTTCGGGAGCGGATCAGAATCGACCGCTCCCGCACCCCGATGGCACCGACGAAGACAACGCGCGATTGACCACGCTTTTGCCACAAGCGCCGGATATCCGTTCTCTCTAGTCCCAGACTTGAAACTTGGCGTCGAATTCGCTCCACCCGCAATCCGTTTGCAGCGCGTGGTCGACACCCATTGCGTACAGCCATCGGTTCGCCAAGAATCGTGGTTCCCCATCTGGGACAGATCCGCCAAATGAACGAAGTCGTCATCCTGCACAATCCACGCTGTTCCAAGTCTCGCGAGACGCTCGCGCTGATCGAATCAGGCGGCATCGCGCCGCGCATCGTCGACTATCTCGCAACACCACCTTCGATCTCGGAATTGACGCACATCGTGGATCTCCTCGGCGTCGAACCACGCACGATCATGCGCCGCGACGAACCGGACTATGCCGAATTCGGTCTCGATGACACCACGCTCAGCCGCCAGCAGTTGATTGCGGCAATGCACGCGCACCCGCGTCTGATCCAGCGCCCGATCGTACTCGCAAACGGCAAAGCGGTGATCGGACGACCACCGCAGAACGTGCTCGCGATTCTCTGAGCGTTCGCTTTCGGGAGAGCAATCTCTGGCCGAGAGCGTATATTCCGGTTGGCGCCGCGCCCCTGCTCACGCACATGCGCACGCAGGCTTTGTCTGAACAATCCGAAGGATCCCCACCCGTGCCGACGACGCGACGCATCCGTATTGACCAAGACCAGATTCCACGCTCCGTGCCGGCATCGCCCAGATCAAACGCGAGTTCAAGTTGCCGCTGGAATTTCCGCCCGAAGTGGAAGCCGCCGCCGTGAAAGCGGCCGCCAATCCGCGACTGCCGACGCCAGACCGCACCGATATCGCGTTGATCACAATCGATCCAGCTGAGTCGATGGACCTTGACCAGGCGATGTTCGTCGAGCGCAATGGTGCCGGCTACCGGGTCTACTACGCGATCGCCGATGTCGCCGCGTTCGTGACCCCAGGCGACCCGATCGACCTCGAGGCGAATCGGCGCGGCGAGACCTTGTACGGAGCCGCCGACAAGATCCCGCTGCATCCAAAAGTACTTTCCGAAGACGCCGCGTCGCTGCTGCCGAACCAGGTTCGTCCGGCCTTGCTGTGGGCGATCGAACTCGATGCAACCGGCGAAGGCATCAGCGTCGATGTCCGACGCGCCCGGGTCAAAAGTCGCGCCAAACTCGACTACGTGGGCGTGCAGGCCAGCATCGATGCCGGGACCGCCGATCCGATGTGGGCAGTCCTGCGCGAAATCGGCGAGAAGCGCGCGCAGCGCGAACAACGTCGTGGTGGCGTCAACCTGCCGCTACCTGAGCAGGAAGTCAGTTTCATCAATGGTCAATGGACGTTGGCGTACCGCACACGCTATCCGGTCGAAGACTGGAATGAGCAGATATCGCTACTGACTGGCATGGCCGCCGCTCATCTGATGGTCGACGCAAAAATCGGTTTGCTGCGGCGCCAATGACCCGGAAGACTCGGAGGGGTTCGGGACGTAGCTCAGCCTGGTAGAGCACTTGGTTTGGGACCAAGACGTCGCAGGTTCAAA
>JBDTWV010000213.1:0-5274 GCA_040006495.1 Dokdonella sp. | reverse complement strand
TAGATCTCGTTGAAGATTCCATGGCTCAGCGTGAACCAGACGCGGCTCGTGTTGCCGAGCGCCGTGCCAACGCCGGTCTTGGCGCTGGAAGTCCATCGCGCCGGAATTCCTGGACCGCCCGGTGCGGGTCGAACAGGTGCAGCCATGTCGTCTCCTCACTGTCCTGCGATGACCAGCACTGGAGTTCACCCGGTTTCGTGAACGGGTAGCAGCTAGGGATGCGAGCCGTGGTTGAGAGTGTTTGTGCATAACCGGTTCTCATAGCGCATCGGCGAACGGTTGCCACACGCCGAGTGGCGCCGATGATCGAGCTGACCATTCTCACGCCGCAATCGACGCAGCCCGAGTTGCTCGGCGGACGCCACGCCATCGATGCGACGCGCTCTATCCAACGCAGCCTGCCGTTCGCGAAATGCATTCGGATGTGCTTGACGCTTCGACATGCGGACACTCCCACCTCAAAGGGTGAAGTGTCCACCGAACCGGGTCAACTGTACGCACAATGGATCGGTGGATTAAATATTGCGCTTTTTCTTTTGGTGGCTGTCGAGCCGCCTCCGCGATTTTTTGCAGCGCTGCCGCTCGCGATTCCGGAAGCAAGCGCGGCACTTCGCGAGTTCAGGAGAAGAGCATGACTGAATTTCTTGGCTCCTTGTTCGAACGCGACATCGCGCGAGCCCGCTACAACATCCGAGAGGGGCGGTTCCAGCGCTGGTTGGCCCTCATCGCTGCAGCATCGAGCGCGCTGAGCGGTATCGAGGTTGGATACGAGCACTACAAAGGCAGTTACAGCCGTCGCGTCATGTACACGCCGCTAATTCTGAGCGGTGCGCTGACCGCGAGCGGAATAGCCGCTTTTTCCAGCAGGCGCGCAGCGCGGACGGTTTTGCCGGCAGTTTCGTTGCTGACTCTCATCGATGGCGTGACCGGCTTCTATTTCCATGTTCGGGGAGTTCAGCGCAAACCGGGAGGCTGGCGCCTTCCCGTCGTCAACATGGTCATGGGCCCGCCGGTATTCGCCCCCCTCCTCTTCGGTGTCAGCGCATATCTCGGACTGGTCGCCTCGTTCTTGAAGCGGGACGACCAGCAACGCGGTCGATTGTTGCCGCGTCCCGCTCATGCGCGGCATTGGGCGAGCGTGGTCACTCGCGAATACGAACCAATTAGCTGGGCTCAGGATGTGCGCGAAGGTCGTTTTCAAAAGCAGATGGCGATCGCGACTGTCATCTCCGCGTCTTTCAGCGGTTTCGAAGCGTGGTATTCGCATTACAAGAATAATTTCCGCTACAAGGCTCAGTGGACGCCGGTGCTCGTCGCGCCGATGTTGATGGCGGCGGGAATTGGCGCCGTGAAAAGCGCTCGCGTTGCGCACACATGGCTCCCTGCGCTCTCCGTGGTGGCGATCGCGGATGGGGCCGTTGGCTTCGGTTACCACGTGCGCGGCGTCTTGCGGCGTCCGGGTGGTTTAAAAAAGCCGATCTACAACATTCTTTATGGTCCGCCGCTCTTTGCGCCGTTGCTTTTTGCAGGCGCCGGATTTCTTGGATTACTGGCCAGCTTGCTTCGCAAGGAGAAAGGGAAATGAGCGGTCAGACGGCCAGAGGGGACTCACGTCCGGTCGATCCGCGCACGTCGAGACCGATAGGACCGATGGCCCAGCCCGGGTATTATCGCGGATTCAGCACGCTCAGCCAACAGAAGTTCTGGGACGCAAAGACGCGAGAAGTCATTTTGGACCGGGTGAACAACGTCCCGCAGATCAGATTCTTCACTCCGGAGCAAGCGAGTCTACTCGAAGCGATCTGCGATCGCGTGCTTCCGCAGGATGATCGCGATGCAGCGCACAGAATCCCCATCGTGCCACAGATCGATAAACGGCTCTACGAAAATTCACACGATGGCTATCGATACGAAGATATGCCGCCCGATCGTGACGCCTTCCGCTTCGGTTTGCGGGGCATCGAAGAGATCGCCCGACATCTGTATGCGACCGGGTTCCTCGAAATCGGCTTGCTAGAACAGGACGAGATCCTGCGCTCGCTGCACGATGGCAACCCAGCGGCTGCGCACGAGATCTGGAGTCAAATGGCAGTGCAGCGTTTTTGGCTGCTACTGGTTTCCGATTGTGCCGATGCCTACTACTCGCATCCCTGGGCCTGGGATGAAATCGGCTTTGGCGGTCCTGCGTACCCGCGCGCTTACATGCGTCTCGAGCGAGGCGAAGCAGAGCCGTGGGAATCGAATGAAAAACGTTACGACTGGCGAGCTCCAGATAGCTCGCTTTCGGACGCATATGAGCCGGTGGCGGGGCAGGCCGAGCATCTCGGCTCACCCGGCCAAGGGGGCACGCATTGAAATCGCCGCTTTTTGGACAGTTTCAGGCGCCGAGGGGGGAACCGCACATGCTTGGCGCCATCCAGCGGATCGAGATGCCGATCCGTCGTTTTCCGGAAGGGGAAGAAGTGGATTACGTCATCGTGGGCGTTGGCGCCGGCGGCGGTGTCCTCTTACAGCGGCTGGCTCGCGCCGGATTTCGCGTGATCGGCTTCGATGCCGGGCCATTCTGGGACACCGAACGCGACTGGGTTAGCGACGAAAAAGGGGCGCATAACCTGTACTGGAACGATCTCCGCATCACGGCCGGGCAGCATCCGCTGGCGTTTGGAGCGAACAACAGTGGTAAAGGCATCGGCGGAGGCACCGTTCACTGGGCTTCGTTCACCCCGCGGCTGCATCCTTCAGACTTTCGCATTCATTCGGAAGACGGGGTCGGCGTCGATTGGCCAATTACGTATTCGGAACTGAAGCCGTATTACGAACTTTTGGAGCGGGAGTTGCCGGTCTCGGGGCCGTCCTCTTATCCCTGGGGCGACCCTCACGGCTATCCGTATGGACCGCATCCCATGGGAGGCGTCGGCAACACGCTCATCCGGGGATGCACGAAGCTGGGTATCGGCGTTTCTGCCGGCGGACCCGTGGCAATTCTCGAGGGTTCGCGCGGCGATCGCCCGCACTGCATTTATCGCGGCTTCTGCATTCAGGGCTGCAAGGTCGGCGCGAAAGCAAGCACGCTCATTACGCATGTGCCGGACGCACTCGAGAATGGAGCGGAGATTCGCCCGGACTGCATGGTGTCGCGTGTTCACTTAGGTCAGAACCGGCGCGTGACCGGCGTGACGTACTTCGATGGGGAAGGACGCGAGCGCTTTCAAAAGGCAAAGGCGGTGATCGTGGCGGGGTATTCCATCGAAACGCCTCGCCTGCTGCTCAATTCCGCCTGCCCTGAATTCGAGAACGGACTCGCGAATTCGAGCGATTGTGTGGGGCGCTACCTAATGGCGCAAGCCGGTAATGTCGTCATGGGCCGTTTTGACGAACTGGTGCGCATGTACAAGGCGCCCCCGGCGCATGCCCTGACGGAAGAATTTTACGAGACCGACGCGCAACGAGGTTTTGCGCGCGGATTTGCGATCCAGACAGTGGGTCCGTTGCCGATTTCGTTTGCCAAGCAGATGATGACCGCGAAAGGTGCGTGGGGATGGGGGCTGCGGAGCGTCATGATGGACTACAATCACTGGTCGGCATTCGGATTTTTGGGCGAGCTCCTGCCGCATGCAGAGAATCGCGTGCAGCTCGCAGGCGAAAAAGATCACTTCGGCATCCCCATCGCCAAGGTGACGTTCAATCTCTATGACAACGACAAGAAATTGATCGAGTACGGGAAGAACAAGACCATGGAGGTAATGTGGGCCGCGGGCGCTACCGAAGTGGTGCAGGAAACGCGTTATGCGCACCTGGTCGGAGCGGCGCGCATGGGGGACAACCCCGAGACTTCGGTCGTCGATGAATTCGGCCGAACGCACGACATTAGCAACCTTTTCATCTGCGATGGCAGCATCATGCCGACACAGGGCTCAGCCAATCCAGGGCTGACCATCATGGCGCTGGCAGCGCGCATCGCCGATTATCTAATCACGCAAGGAGATGAAATCTTCACTTCGGAAAAGCGAAATAGCGAGAAGCCCGCGATACGGCGCAACTTGTCTCCGCCGGATACCTGGGGCCACGGCATGCCCGCACTTTAAGCTGGAAGTAGTGATGCAACGCAGCCCGACAACCAAATGCATTCGGGCTTCAGCGTACACCGTTCCACCTCGGATGCCAGAATCGGACGGCGCCTCCGCGTGGAACAAATCCACACCGGTAACAACATGGCAAACACAAGTGATGCGAATGCAGATCAACAGCATGCGGGTCGGTTCCCGGCGATCCATCCGGCAGTCGTACATTTCCCGATCGCGTTGTTTCCAGTCAGCGCCATCTTTTTGATTCTGTGGTTCTGGCGAGATGGCATTTTCTTCTTGAACGCCGCCTACTGGGCTTTTATGTTCGCCGCGTGTGGTGCTGTGATTGCTGGTGGTACTGGGATTTTGGATTACTACAACGCACCCTACCCCGAACATCCAGAAGCAGGCGCGCCCAAGATCGCAAAACTGCACATTCGTACCGGTGTAGCCCTGACCATTATCGCTCTGATCAGCGCTGTGTATCTTCTAATAGAAAATCCAGTCAACGATCTGGCATTGGTAAAGTGGTTTGCGATCATCGTCTTCCTGGAGACCGTCCTGGTGATTGTTCAGGGCTTTTTAGGTGGTCGCCTCGTCTACAAATACCATTTTGGTATCGATCCTCGTCATCAACGGGCGTCCTAGAAAGACGTTGGATCGATTGTCGGCGGTCGCTGGCGAAAGGGTGTGAGCCGTCTGCGCAGACCATCCGCAACTGGGCGAAGCGCGAGCAGTCGGACTCGTGAGGGATCACGAGCCTTCATCGAAGACTGGTACAATCCGCATCGGCACCACTCGGGGTGTGGCAACCAGTCGCCGATGCGCTCCGAGAACCGGTATGCACAAACGCCCTCAACCGCGGTTCGCGTCCCAGGCTCCTACCCGTCCACTAAACCGGGTAAGCGCATCTACACCGGCGCCGCCGCGTTCCACGGATATTCATGCTCGAACGCGCGATCGAAGTTGTACACGCCGATGAAGTCCGCGCGGTTGTCGGTCGGCTGGCTGATCAGATAGCCCAGATCGACGAGGACGAAGACGATGTCGCCAATGTCCGATGTCGCGCGCACGCCCCAATGCTCGAGCACCACCTGCGCCATCACACCGTACATCTGCAGCGCGAGATCGCGCACCGAGAACGCGAGCTCGCGGCCCGTGATGTGGCGCCGCTCCGTGAGATGCGTCTGCGAGTACTCGAGCGCCTTCA
>JBDTWV010000212.1:0-5290 GCA_040006495.1 Dokdonella sp. | reverse complement strand
GATGCGGGCAGAATATTCGATGCATTGTTCATCGGCGGCCTCCTTGATGCCAGTTCCGGCACAGCGCCGGATTTGACAGTCCTTGAATGATGCCGATGCACTGAGGGTGCTGCGAATTTCCGCTCTGCGCCCTCAGTCACCTTTTCTGACCCGGACATGAAGCGCGGCAGATTCACTCCTTCTTGATGGGATGGCCACCGAACTCGTTGCGCATCGACGCGAGCAGCTTGTCGGCGAAGGAATCGTTATCGCGCGAGCGGAAGCGCTCGAACAACGCGAGCGTGATCACGGGCGCCGGCACATCGAGGTCAATGGCTTCGGCGACAGTCCAGCGCCCTTCGCCCGAGTCGACGACGTACGGTGCGATGCCGTCCATTGTCGGGTTCTTGCCAAGTGCGTCGGTCGTCAACTCAAGCAGCCATGAACGCACGACGCTGCCGTAACGCCAGATCTCGGCGATCTGGTGCAGGTCGAGCTTGAACTCGCTCTTGTGCTGGAGGATCGAAAAACCTTCGGCATAGGCTTGCATCATTCCGTATTCGATGCCGTTGTGGACCATTTTGGTGAAGTGCCCGGAGCCGACCGGACCAACACGACCCCAGCCAGTGTCCTTCGAAGGTGCGAGCGTCTGGAAGATCGGATTGAGGCGAGTGACCGTCGCTTCATCGCCGCCGATCATCATGCTGTAACCCTCGGCGAGACCCCATACGCCGCCGCTGGTGCCGCAGTCGACGTACTGGATGCCCTTGTCGGCGCAGGCTTTTGCGCGGCGCAGCGTGTCCTTGTAATTGGAGTTGCCGCCGTCGATCAGCGTATCGCCTGATTGCAGCAACCCGAACAGCGTGGTTACGGTTCCGTCGGTGATTTCACCTGCGGGCACCATCATCCAGACCGCGCGTGGAGCCTTCAGCTTGCCGACCATTGCGTCCAGCGTCGCGGCGGATTCGCAGCCATTGCTTTCGATTGCGGTGCGCGCTTCGGCTTTTGGGTCAAAGCCGACGATACGGTGGCCGCCGCGCGCCAGACGCTGCGCCATATTGGCGCCCATGCGCCCGAGGCCAATCATGCCCATTTCCATCGTTTTTGCTCCGTATTGGAAAACCGGAAGCTTGCGCCGCTGCGGCTGAACGGAGGTTCATGGATCGCGTCGACTTTGATTACAGCCAGCCACCCGCGAAGCCGGCGCGGCCCAGTCCATCGACGACGTAGCGGCAGCCACGCATCAGCTTCCAGAGCATGCCGCTGCGATGATTTTCCACCATGAGCAGGATCGGCCCCTGATCCAGCCCGAAAAAATACGGTGACACCCAACCACAGAGCGGGTCGCCGTGCTCGCGGTCGAATGTGTGATTGAAGCTCGCCTTGAAACCATAGGGATGGCGTTCGTGCAGCTGCAGTACGTGCATGAAGTGATGCATCGTGGGCAGCACGATGTCGGGCGCGAATGGCAGCGATGCGACCACGGCCCACGGTGCGATCGTGCCATCGTCGATGCCATAAGGCGCGCCACGACCGGTGTAGTCGTAGAACTGACGTTCGACGCCATCGATCATCAGCGTCGCCGGTCCCGGCCCGTCGCTGGCGGTGATGCCCCAGCATTTGGCACCGTAGCTTTTGAAGCGCAGCGGATTGTCGATCGCGTATTCGCGTTGCACGTGGGTGGCGCGCCGGCTGTTCTCGAAATAGTCGATGTCCTTGCTGCGCATGAATGCGTCTTGGATACCGCGAAAATCGATCCAGATATGCGACAGCTGATGCGTGAACAGCGGACCGGCAAACAGGTAGTCGATACCGTAACAATTCTTCCACTCATAGGTCGACGTCCATGCCGCATACGCAGCGGGCGGCAACGGATGCGTTGGTGAACCCAGCGCGAGTATGTACAGCAGCAGGCCTTCGTCGTAGCCTTGCCAGCAATGCGGAATGAAGCCGTTTTCCGGCCTCCAGCCGTGACCTATGGTGCCGTCGGCCGCCTGCGCCCAGGCCCAGTCCGCACGTCGGTAGAGGGCGTCAGCGAGTTCGCGGATCTCGCGCTGTGCGGGCGTGTCGTCATTGAAATAGGCGGCGGCAGTCAGCATGCCGGCGAACAGGAATGCGCTGTCGATGGTCGACAGTTCGCACTGCCACGCGCGCCGGCCCGTGTGCATATCGAGGAAGTGATAATAGAAGCCGCGATAGCCCGTAGCGTCTGACTCCACTCCGTGTGGGCTGTTCCAGAAAAAGCGCAGCGTCGTCAGGGTTCGTTCGATCGCCAACCGGCTACTCATCAAACCGCGTTCAACCGCGACGGGATAGCCGGTGAGCGCGAGTCCGATGGCGGCAATGCTGGCTGGCCAGCTGTCTGCAGTCTTGTCTGCGACTAGCCCATTGAGCGGATTGGTCTCGTGCCTGAAGTAGGCGAATGACTTCTCCTGCAACGTGTGCAGTTGGCGCTGTTCTGCGGAAGGTGGTGACTGCATGCGGGCCGGGAATATGGGGGCGAATTCTTGGCCTGGTCTGCCGCGTGCAACATGCGGATCATGGTGCACGCGGTGCCGGCCAACGTGCAGCCACGATACAACACCGTGACTCACATCGCCGGATCTATGCCACGGCGTGAGCTTGTGGGCAGCATCAGCACGCGTTTTTGGGCGGAAGCAGACTCCGGCGCTCGGCGGAGGTAAAGCCAGCGTGTGTCGGCCGTGTGGAATATGGATGATTCGCGCTCGGCGAATTCAGCAAATGCTGCTAGGCTGTTGGCGGCCCCGGCGCAACGTCGCGGCTTGAAGATCATCACTGGGGAGAGTCTGATGAAGCGTACTTCCGTTTACGGAAGGCGCAGCGCGTCGCGCCGCGTCTATACTTTTGTAATCGTGCTGTTGATGTGCCTGCTGACTGCGCCGGCGTTGGCTATCCAGCCGGTCCAGCCGGGCCAGAAACAAACGAGCAAGTTGTCGAAGTCGTTTATCGCGCCGGAGCTTGAAGTCCAGCCCGATCTCGAGCCGACCACCAACCTTGCCGGCGTCACCACGATGAAGCCGGGCGTCGCTGCGTTCATGCAGCGCCAAGGCGGCAGTTGGGAAATGCGCTGGGATCGGCGCTCCGATCGGCCCAACCTGATCCAAGGCAGTGGTATTCCGCTGATCCCCGGCAGTGGCAACACGCTGGCCGCTGCGACTCTTGGCCTGTCACCGTCAGTGGCGATTGAAATGCCGACGGTCGAGGCTTTGCTGCGCACGTTCATTGCCGAGAACCAGGACCTGTTGCAGACGGCCGGCATGGGTTTTCGCCTCAATGAGGCCAACAGTGTTCCGTATGGCGAAGGCCGCGACCACTGGTTCATCCAGTTCGATCAATATAAGGATGGCGTGCGCGTCGACGGCGCCAATCTTTTTTTCCGCATCTCGCACGGCAATATCGTGCAGTTCGGCAGCAATCGCGTAGCCACGGTCGCGATCGCCGTGAAGCCGGCGACGAACCGCAAGAGCGCGTTCGCAAATGCCTGGAAGGAACTCGGCTTCCCGACCGGCACCGTCGTCGCCGACACCGTCGAGGCGGGTGAACTGTTGGTACTCCCGATTGATCCGCTCGGTCAGCAGCCCGGTGAAATCTACGCTGGCATGGACGGCAACGGCTACGCGCACCGACTGGCCTGGCGCTACGTGTTCCGCGTCAACGACGACGCGGCAACTTACGAGGTGCTGGTCGACGCGCAGACCGATTCCGTCATCGAAGTTCGCGATCTCAACGAGTACGTCGCCGCGACCGTGAGTGGCGGCATTTACCCAACCACGAACACCGATGCCGAAGTGGTCAAGCCGATGCCGTTTGCGTCGGTCAGCAACGGCACGACCAAGATCACTGACGCGCTGGGCATCTACGACTACGGCAGCGGCAGCGCGACGACAACGCTCAATGGAAAGTACTTCAAGATGAGCGACGGCTGCGGATCGATCTCGCTGGCGAACTCCACCGATGGCAACCTCGCCCTCGGCAGCAGCGCGGGCACCGATTGCACTACGCCGGGCGTCGGTGGTGCGGGCAACACGCACGCATCGCGCACCGGCTTCTACCATCTGACCAACATCAACCGGAAAGCGGTTACGTTTTTTCCGAGCAATCCTTGGCTGGCAAGCACCGTCACCGCCAACATGAACGTCAACGATGTCTGCAACGCATTCTGGAACGGCAGTTCGCTGAATTTTTTCAAGTCCGGCAGCGGCTGTTCCAACACCGGCGAAATCGCCGCCGTGTTCCTGCACGAGTGGGGTCACGGGATGGACACCAACACGGGCGGTTCGGCGCCCGAATACGGCAGCGGCGAAGCGGTCGGCGATACCTTCGCCTTCCTCGAAACCAAGGACGCGTGCATCGGCAAAAACTTCCAGCCCGGCGTGCCTTGCTACAACTGCAACACGAGCTGTACCGGCGTGCGCGACGTCGCAGCGTTCAGCACGCTTGGCGCGGCGACCATCGCCAAGCCTTCCACCATCACAAGCACCACAGGTGCTGCGTGCGCGCGCTGGGCGTGCCCGTACAACACGCCGCAAGGCCAAGCTTACCGCGGGCCGATGGGCTATGAGGGCCACTGCGAAAGCTATATCGCCAGTTCGGCGAATTGGGACCTGAGCCAGGCGCTGATCGACAAGTTCGGCGCGCAGCAGGGTTGGGCACAAATGGACAAGATCTGGTACGGCTCTCTGGTGCCGAGCAAGAGCGCGTATCGCGTTGCTTCGGGTGGTACCTGCAACATCGCCGCGCAGGTCGATGGCTGCGGCGCCAACAACTGGTACACGGTCTACCTCGCCGCCGACGATGACGATGGCAATCTCGCCAACGGTACGCCGAATGCGTGCCGCATCTGGGATGCGTTCAACGCACACGGCATCGCCTGTGGCACGCGTCCGGTATGCAGCGCGGACGCGCCCGATTTCACCCTGACAATCCCGAACCCAAGCCAAGGCACCTGCGTGCCCGGCAGCGTGACCTATACGGTCCAGGTTGGAAGCCAGATGAGCTTCAGCAGTCCCGTGACCTTGACTGCGAGCGGTTTGCCGGCTGGCGTCAGTGCCAGCTTCTCACCGAACCCGGTCACGCCGGGGACTAGCTCGACGCTGACCCTGACGGCTGGTGCAGCGGCTCTGGCCGGCGCCTCCACGGTGACCGTCAGTGGCAGCGCGACGGCCAGTCCCGGTCATATGGAAACGGTGCAGCTGACGCTGAGCGTCGGCCAGCCTGCAGTTCCAGTGTTGACGTTCCCAGCCAACGGCGCGAGCGGCACGCAGCGCCAGCCGGTGTTCACCTGGGCAGC
>JBDTWV010000211.1:0-5295 GCA_040006495.1 Dokdonella sp. | reverse complement strand
CCCCACGCCGATGTCCGCGCCAGCCACGACATCGCAATGGCCCGACCTGGTCACCGTGCTCGAAGAAAGCACGCTCGATCCGCACCAATGGGCCGATTGCAACGTGCCGCGCTGCACATTTCCGATGTTCAAAGCGGATCAACACACTGCGGCGGCCGGCCCGCTGCGGGTCCACACCTATGGCGGCGCCACCTGGACCAGCGAATTCGCGTTCTTCGCCGGTATGCCGCAGACGCTGTTCGGGCCGGCCGGCATCTACGCGCCATACAACCTCGCGCCACGACTACGCGACAGCCTGCCGCGCCAACTCAAGGCCCTCGGCTATCGAACCATCGCGATCTATCCAATGCCGCGTGATTTCGTCAACGCCGGCCCCGCGTATGCCGACTACGGTTTCGACGAATTTTACGACGCGACCGACCTGGGCCTTGTCTGGGAAAGTACGGACGCCGATATCGTGCACGCGTTCGAGACCGTGCAACGTCGCGAGCGCGCCAAGGATGATCGACCACTGTTCTTCATGATCCTGACCATGCGCCAGCACGGTCCACACGATTACCCGCTCGATCCGTTGCCACCGCCGTGGAACACGGCGCCGGTGCCTGCACTCGACGCGCACATCAACCGTAACCTGGGCACCTACCTATACCGCCTGCAGGAATCGAGCGACGCAATCGCGGAGCTGCGGCGTTTCCTGTTCGCGGACGGCAAGCCGACCGTACTCGTGCATTTCGGCGATCATCATCCGTCCTTCGATGGCCTGGAAATGAAACTGCGTACTGGCCTGCCACAGGAGCTGCATGCACAGGCGTGGGAAGTCACCTATTACCGGATCGACAGCAACTTTTCGCATGCGCCGATTCCGCAGTACGACGTACTCGATCTGGCCTATCTCGGCGGCTTGATGCTGGACGTTGCTGGACTGCCGAAGAGTGCTTACTTCGAGGCGAACACGCGGTTGCGCGATCGCTGCAACGGGCGCTTCGTCGACTGCCCGGACAAATCCGCCATGGACTCGTGGCTGGCCTACGTGTTCGGGCAGTTGCACGTATTCGCCGAGTAACCTGGCGACAACTCCGATTCCCATGCATTGTCACGCGCTTCGTGGATTGGTTTGGAGCGGCCTCGTTCTTCTCACGGAACCGACTTGCGTCCCGCGAACATAGTGACGCGGCGCAGAGCGATCCAACCCCACTCAGCTGAAGTCGAAGCCCGATTGCATGCTCCCACCCACCTGAGCCCCATTGTCAATCTTGCCCGCACCGAGGCCAACGACTACGCTGGACGCCCGCGTGTCAGCTACTGCCATGTCCTCCGGATTCATCCATCTCCACGTGCACAGCGAGTACTCGCTGACCGACTCGACGATCCGCATCGCCGATTTGGTCGCCGAATGCGTGTGCGCGGACATGCCGGCAGTTGCGTTGACTGATCAGAGCAATCTGTTCGCGTTGGTCAAATTCTACAAGGCTGCCGAAGCAGCCGGAATCAAACCGATCGCTGGCTGCGACGTGTGGCTCGCTGATGCCGAAGATCGCAACCAGCCGCAGCGCCTGACCCTGCTCTGCCAGAACCGCGAAGGTTTTCTCAATTTATCGCGACTGCTGACGCGCGCGTACGCGGAAAATCGTCATGGTGATCGTGTCCTGATCGACGCGGATTGGCTGCAGGCCGCGAATGCTGGATTGATCGCACTGGCCGGCCATGAAAGCGACGTCGGCCGCCTGCTCGCGGCAGGGCGGGACGATAGCGCGCGCGAACGCGCACAGGCGTGGCGCGCGTTGTTTCCCGATCGCCTGTATCTCGAGGTCACGCGCGTCAAACGCGCGAATGAAGAGGCGTTCCTCGCCGCCGCGCTCAAACTGGCACAGCAGCTCGATCTTCCGGTCGTGGCCAGCAACGACGTGCGCTTCATCAAACGCGAAGATTTCGAAGCCCACGAGGCACGCGTGTGCATCCACGCCGGTCGCGTGCTCGCCGATCCGAAACGTCCGCGCGACTACACGCCCGAGCAGTACCTGAAATCGCCGCAGGAAATGGCTGTGCTGTTCGCCGACCTGCCGGAACTCATCGAAAACACCGTTGAACTGGCCAAGCGCTGCAACCTCGAACTGAGTTTCGGCACCTATTTCCTGCCCGCGTTTCCGGTTCCGGAAACGCATACGCTGGACAGTTTTATCCGTGCGCAGTCACACGAGGGGCTGGCCAAGCGGCTGGCCGCGCATGATCCGGCCCCCGGGTTCAACCGCGACGACTACGTGAGCCGCCTCGATACCGAGCTCGGCGTCATCGTGCAGATGGGTTTCGAAGGCTACTTCCTGATCGTTGCCGACTTCATCAACTGGGCCAAGCAGAACGACATTCCGGTCGGCCCGGGCCGCGGCTCGGGCGCCGGTTCGCTGGTCGCTTATGCGCTCGGCATCACCGATCTGGATCCACTGCGTTACGGCTTGCTGTTCGAGCGTTTCCTGAATCCCGAGCGCGTGTCGATGCCCGACTTCGACATCGATTTCTGCATGGACGGGCGCGATCGCGTCATCGAATACGTTGCTCGCAAGTATGGCCGCGACCGCGTCAGCCAGATCATCACCTACGGCACGATGGCGGCGAAAGCGGTATTGCGTGACACCGGCCGCGTACTTGGCATGCCCTACGGCCAGGTCGACCGCATCGCAAAACTGATTCCGAAGATGCCGCTCGACCTCGACCTGGAAGACGCGCTTGGACGCTCGGAAAAGTCGCGCGCGGAACCCGACCGAGTCGTCACCGAATTCAAGATGCTCTACGAAACCGACGACGAAGTCCGCGAACTCGTCGATCTGGCCCTGAAACTCGAAGACCTCACGCGCAACGCGGGCAAGCACGCCGGCGGCGTCGTCATCGCACCGGGTCCGCTCAGCGATTTCTCGCCGCTGTTTTCGGAAAACGGCGCCGAGGGCATGGTCACCCAGTTCGACAAGGACGACGTCGAGAAAGTCGGCCTGGTCAAATTCGACTTTCTCGGCCTGCGCACGCTGACGATTATCGACTGGACGGTCAAGGCGATCAACGCACGGCGTGCGCAAGAAGGTGAAAGCGCGCTCGACATCATGGCGCTGCCGCTCGACGACGCTGCCGTATTCGACCTGTTCAAGAAAGCCCGCACGATCGCAGTGTTCCAGTTCGAATCGCGCGGCATGCAGGGCATGCTCAAGGACGCAAAACCCGACCGATTCGAGGACATCATCGCGCTCGGTGCTTTGTACCGCCCCGGCCCGATGGACCTGATCCCAAGTTACTGTCGGCGCAAGCATGGCACTGAGACCATCGACTACCCCGATCCGCGCGTCGAGCCCGTCCTGCGCGAGACCTACGGCATCATGGTCTACCAGGAACAGGTCATGCAGATGGCCCAGATCGTCGGCGGTTATTCGCTCGGCGGCGCCGACCTCCTGCGTCGCGCGATGGGCAAGAAAAATGCCGCAGAGATGGCCAAGCACCGCGCGATCTTCCGCGATGGTGCCGCCAGGAACAACGTCGACGAGATCAAGGCCGATGCGGTCTTCGACACGATGGAGAAGTTTGCCGGCTACGGCTTCAACAAATCACACGCAGCCGCGTATGCGCTGATCTCGTATCAGACCGCATGGTTGAAAACGCACTATCCGGCCGAGTTCATGGCCGCGGTGTTGTCGTCGGACATGGACAGCACGGACAAGGTCGTGAACTTCCTCGGTGAGGCGCGTGCGCTTGGCCTGACCGTGCGACCGCCGGACATCAACGCATCCGCCTACATGTTCGAGGCGGTCGATGCGAAGACGATCCAGTATGGCCTCGGTGCGGTGAAAGGTGTCGGCCATGGCGCGGTCGACAGCATCGTCGACGCACGCACACGCAAACCATTCGACGGCCTCGCCGATCTTTGCCAGCGCGTGGATGCACAGAAGCTCAACAAGCGCGTGTTCGAGGCGTTGATCCTGAGCGGATCGATGGACGCGCTGGCGAAAAACCGCGCCAGCGTGATGGCGCAATTGCCGGAAGCGGTGCGCGCCGCGGAACAACAAGCACGCGACGTGCTGGCCGGGCAGAACGACATGTTCGGCGCGGCGAGTCCGGTCGTACTGAACGTTGCTCCGATCGAAGTCGATGCGTGGCCGGTTGCGCAACGCCTGGCCGGCGAACGCGACACGCTCGGCTACTACCTGTCTGGCCATCCGACCGATGCCTGGCGAGACCTGATCACCGAAGTCGCGACGTGCCCGATCGGCGATATCGAGAAGCATCACCGACCGCCGACACGCGAAGGTCGCAGCCGCTTCGCGGATCTGCAATCGTTCACCTTGGCCGGCGCGGTCGTTGGCCTGCGCAAACAGGGCGACTCGCGTGCGTTCGTTACTGTCGAAGATTTCTCCGGCAAGTTCGAAGCTGTGCTCTACCGCGAAAGCTGGGTCGAATATGGCCCGCTACTGACCCGCGACGCGATCCTCATGTTCGAAGGCGGCCTCAGCATCGACGATTTCTCCGGCGGCTATCAGCTGCGCGTGAACGCGGTGTCGACGATCGAAGTCGCCTGCGAACGCCGTACGCGCCTGCTGCGACTGCAACTCAACGGGATACACGCGGATTTCATCCCACGCCTTGAGCACGCGCTCGCCGCACATCGTGGCGGCAACACGCCGGTGCGTCTTAGCTTTCGCAACGCCAGCGGCCATGCGGAAATCGAGCTCGGCGATCAGTGGCGAGTCCGCGCGAGCGCGGCCTTGCAAAAGTCCTTGACCGAGCTCGACGGCGTGCTCGCCGCCGAACTGGTGTTCAGCGGAATGGCCAATCAGCCCTAGCCTCACCCCATCAATGGCGCCGCAACGGCACTGCAGCCGCTGCGCTGACCCGCCAGCCGCGAGTCGCTATACTCAGCGTCTTTGCGCGCCCTGTGCTGCTGCGAACATCTGCGAATGAACCCGAACTTCCTCGATTTCGAACAACCGATTGCCGATCTGGACGCGAAGATCCAGGAGCTGCGTCATGCCAGCCACGACCAGTCGTTCAATATCGAAGATGAAGTCGGTACCCTGCATGCCAAGCTGAAGACAAAGACGGCGGACATCTTCCGCAACCTGACCTCATGGCAAATCGTGCAACTGGCGCGGCATCCGGCGCGCCCGTACACGCTGGATTACATCGGCGTGATCTGCGAGGAATTCCACGAACTGGCCGGCGACCGCATGTACGCCGAGGACGCTGCCATCGTCGGTGGCCTGGGCCGCATCAACGGCAAGCCGGTGGTGATCATCGGCCACCAGAAAGGCCGCGACACCA
>JBDTWV010000210.1:0-5300 GCA_040006495.1 Dokdonella sp. | reverse complement strand
CGCACCGTGCTCTGGCCCTTGCCCGAACTGCTCATGACCGGCTTGATCACGAACGGCAGGCCGATCTCTCCGATTGCGGCGCGATACTCCTCGCGCGTGTCGACGAAGCGATACGGCGACGTCGGCACGCCAAGCTCCTCGGCGGCGAGACGGCGAATGCCTTCGCGATCCATCGTCAGCCATGCGGCGCGCGCAGTCGGGATCACGGTCAGTCCGTCTTTCTCCATTTCGACCAGCGTCGGCGTATGGATCGCCTCGATCTCGGGTACGACGATGTCGGGCTTTTCGAGTTCGATGACGCGACGCAACTGTTCGCCATCGAGCATGTTGATCACATGCGAACGATGCGCGACCTGCATCGCCGGCGCATTTGCGTAGCGATCGACCGCAATCACCTCGACCGCAAAGCGCTGCAATTCGATCGCGACCTCCTTGCCGAGCTCGCCGGAACCGAGCAGCAGCACGCGGATCGCGGTGTCGGTATGCGGCGTGCCAAAAGGGATCATGTGTGAAGTTCGCGGATCAAGGGCCAGCGATTGTAGTGGACGTGACCGCACGGCCGGCAGGGGTATTCGTCGGCGTACCATTTTGCGAAGTGGGAAAGATTGCCGGTAGTCGGCGCACGCGGACGGCGCCGCGATCCGAATCAACAGGATGGCGCGATCGCTCCCTTTGCGTCGCCGTCGCAAAAGCAGGCGGCCGCGGCAGATCGCCGCGGCCGATGCTGTCAAGGCTACTTCAAGACCAGTTCGCGGACCAACCGCCCGCCCAGCACGTCACGCATGGCGCCACGATCCATCGTGGCCTTGTTCTGCTCATCGTTGCTGCCGAGCACCTTGGCGCTGATCGCTTCCGACTGGTCGGTTTTGTCGAGCGCGGCCATGTTCGGATAGCTGACGGTAAGGACCAGATTGTAGTCGTCCGGCGAACGCGCCTGGGTCTGGGCGACCGCATACCGTGTCACGATTCCAGCTTTCTTCAATGCCTCCATCTCTGCCTTGTACGGGCCATCCAGGAATTTCATGTAGTTGTCGAACTGGCCTGGTTTGATCCGGATGAAGCTGACATCGGTGACCCCACCTTCGGTGTAAGGTTTGGCCTCCTGCGCAATGACCGAGGCATTCAGACCGCACCCGAGCAACGCGACAAGCAATAATGTGATCCGCTTCACAATAATTCCCCTTGACAGAATAGCCACCTTATGGTGGATGGCGGACGCTACGCTTGCCGCTTTCGACTGTCAATGAACGCCCGGCGCAGACGCGACGGCAGGTCCGCCGGCTGGTATGCGCCGATCGCCAAGCGGCGGATTCCGGCGACGACTGTTGACCAGACCTAGCGCACGTGCGACCACTTAAGGCGACAATGGCGCGCCACCACACCGGACCTGCGCATGCACCCCGCCTTTCACGGCAAGCTCTGGCTTGCCGGTCTGCTTTTCATGCCGCTGCTCGGTCAGGCCAGACCGCCCGCGGACCAATGGTTCAGCGTGCTTCTCGACGGCCGCAAGATCGGCTCGTTCGAATCGACGCGCGAGGTGCGCGGCACCGAAGTCTTGACCCGGCAGAAACTCGACATGGTGCTCGATCGCGCCGGTTCGCACGTAGCGCTGAGCAACGCGGAAACGTCTACCGAAACGCTAGATGGCAAACCCCTGGCATTCCGCAGCGTGTCGCAACTTTCCGGGAGCGACACGATCATTGAAGGCCGCCTGCAGGGCGACACCATTGATGTCATCACGCACAGCGCAGGCAGCGCGCAGCACAAGCAGATGCCATGGCCACGTGGTGCCTTGTTACCCGAAGGCCTGCGCCTCGCCGGTCTGCGCGCCGGATTGAAGCCGGGCACGCGCTATCAAGCGCTATCGTTCCAGTCCTCCAGCCTTGACGCTGCGCAAGTGACCAGCGTGGTCCATCCGCAGGAGAACGTCGAGCTTCCCGGCGGCGATCGCCACCTCAACCCGATCGAGCAGACCATCGCGTTTCCGGGAGCGCCAATGCACAGCCGCGCCTGGGTCGACGCGGACCAGACCGTCTACAAATTGACGATGCCGATGATGGGCGTTGATCTGGTGCTGCTCGCCTGCGAACGCGCTTGTGCCACTGCGCCGAACCAGAGCAGCGATGTGTTCCAGCACACCCTGATGCGCTCGCCGCGTGCGCTCAGTCGCGGCGAACTCGCCGGCACGATGCGCTACACGCTGGTGCCGCGCGACCGTGGCACGCCGCTGGCGTTGCCGGAAACCGACGAACAGCGCGTCGCAAGCAAAGGCGGCGAACGCATCGTGACGGTCCAGCGCGCGACCGTATCGCGAACCGAAAGCAAGCCGATGCCTGACGATTATCTACCGAATGATTGGCTGCAGAGCACGGCGCCGGAAATCGTGCAATTGGCCAAGCAAGCGGTCGGCGACGAAAAGAACCCGCGTGCGCAGATGCAACGCATCGAAACCTTCGTGCGCAGTTTCATTCGTAAGAAGAGCCTCGATGTCGGCTATGCATCCGCGTTGGAAGTCGCGCGCAAGCCGGAGGGCGATTGCACCGAACACGCGGTACTGGTCGCTGCACTCGGTCGCGCGATCGGCATCGCAACTCGCGTCGTCGATGGACTCGCCTACGCACCCGGATTTGCAGGGAAAGATGAGGTCTTCGTGCCCCACGCATGGGCGCAGGCGTACGTGGACGGACGCTGGCAAAGTTTCGACGCAGCCCTGCTCGGTTTTGATGCAGGGCATATTGCGCTGGCGATCGGCAATGGCGATCCCTGGCGTTTCTATTCCGGCCTCGACATGCTCGGGCGCATCGAATTGCGTGACGCGCAAGCGGTCGCCACCCCGCTGATGTAGGAGCGCTGCACGAGCGAAGGCGATACATGCTTTTGAGAGAACGCCCGCGGCTACGCCGCTCTCCGTAAACCTAATGTGGCCGGCAACTGTGGGAGCGGCGGAAGCCGCGATGCTCTCTCGCCCTCCCGCTCAATAATCTGCAGACAAGCAACGGTGTTCGCCGTGCGCCGAGAAGCATCGCGGCTTCCGCCGCTCCCACTGCGGCACGGCGAATCGACTGGCTGCACGACCGCGATCAAAATTCACCCTGGTTGCGAAATGTGATATCACAATGATATCGTCAATCCGAACCAAGGAGATCCGATCCATGAACGAGCGCAACGCGTTTTCCCTGAGCGGCATCCCGGCCGCGCTGATCCTGATCGCGGGCTGGTTGCTGGCGGGATATTGGCTGCTGACCACACAAGGACCCGGTGCCGCGCCGCCGCAACTGGTGCCGATCGGCCTCGTGTTCGCGCTGCTCGCGTTTCTCAGCAAGGGATTCTTCCAGGTCCAGCCGAACCAAGGCGCCGTGACCCAGTTTTTCGGTCATTACTCCGGCACGGTGCGCGACGCCGGGTTGCGCTGGACCAATCCGCTCTACACCAAACACTCGATCAGCCTGCGCGTGCGCAATTTCGAATCGGGCAAGCTCAAGGTCAATGACAGCGACGGTAATCCGATCGAGATCGCAGCGGTCGTGGTCTGGCAGGTCGTCGATACGGCCGAGGCAATGTTCTGCGTCGACGACTACGAAAACTTCGTGCAGATCCAAAGCGAGTCGGCGTTGCGCCAGATGGCGCAGAGCTATCCCTACGATTCGCACGATGCGAACAAGCCGTCGTTACGCAGCCACGGCGATGTGATCAACTCGCACCTGCGCGATGAAATCCAGACCCGCCTCGGCAAGGCTGGCGTCAAGGTTGTCGAGTCCCGCATCAGCCACCTCGCCTACGCGCAGGAAATCGCCCAGGCGATGCTGCAACGCCAGCAGGCCGGCGCGATCATCGCGGCGCGCACGCTGATCGTCGAGGGCGCCGTCACCATGGTCGAGATGGCGCTGAATGAACTCGGCAAGCGCGGCGTCGTCGATCTCGACAACGAACGCCGCGCCGCGATGGTCAGCAATCTGCTGGTCGTGCTGTGCGGCGAGCGTGGTACGCAACCGGTCGTGAACACTGGAAGTCTGTACACCGGCTGAGCCCGTGAGCGAGAAGAAAGCCTATCCGCTGCGCATCAGCGCGCCGGTGCTCGACGCGATGCAGCGCTGGTCGAACGATGAATTGCGTTCGCTGAATGCGCAGATCGAATACGTGTTGCGTGAATCGCTGCAAAAAGCCGGTCGCCTGACGCCGCCACAGAAACCGAAAGCCATCGAGAGCGATTTAAAATGAACCATCCGCCACCATGCCCACAGAGGGGACGATCTGCTGAACACACGGCACCGCAGCGTATCCTGCGACGACTTCATCGCGGAGGAGCCGTTGCTGCGAGAACGAGGCCTTCCGCAAACGCACACTTTTCCAAGGTGCTCAGCTCAAATACAGGCGCTCGTGCTAGCGTGCGCCACGGCGCGAAAGCCGCGCGGTTCACCACCATCCAACCGGAGATTGTTCCATGTCGATTCGCATGCTGGTGTTGGCTCTGCTGATCGGCACGAGCTGCGCTTACGCGGCCCCACCGAAAAAATCTGCAGCCGCAACTACGCCGGCAAGCACGCCCCCGGCCACCACGGACATCGACGTGGATGCTTTGGCGCGCGCGAAGGACGTCGGTACGAACAAGGCCACAGCAAAAGAGGCGAGCATCGCGAACGGCGAGCAAGCGTCGCCCACGCCTTCCCCCACGTGCGAGGCGCTTGCAACCACCCTCCTCGATGCCATTGAAAAAGGCGATTTTGCCGCAGCGACCAAAGATTTCGATCCCAAGATGCACAAGGCCGTTCCCGCAGCAAAGCTCAAGAAAGCGTGGAAGGCGCTCGCAAAGTACGGTGCGTTGCAAACTCGCGGCCAATCGCATCTGACAACCGCTGGGAGCAGTCAGGTTGTGACGATTCCGCTGGTGTTTGAGAAGGCGAATTTCTACGCGCAGACCGCCTGCGGCAGCGATGGGCGTATCGCCGGCTTCTATATCAAACCGCTCGACGAGCCGGCAGCAAACGCCGGCGATGCGAGCAGCGCCAATCCAGTGCAAACGTCACCTGCGCCGACCGCTACCGATGAATCAGCACCCGTTGCACCCGTCGCGCCAAGCGCCGAACCGTCGGCGTCGCCAACGGCCGACGATCCGTCATCGGCGCCGATGTCGCCGCAAATCCCGGATGCTCAAAAACCGGAAGTGCGCCTCGCCGCCGCTTGCGAAGCGCGCGCGACTGCGTTGCTCGATGCGGCACAGAAGGGCGACTACGCAACCGCGACACATGACTTCGACGCGAAGATGCGCTCGGCGCTGCCGGTGGCCAAGTTCAAGCAGGCCT
>JBDTWV010000209.1:0-5327 GCA_040006495.1 Dokdonella sp. | reverse complement strand
GGTGATTGCCATTTTTGAAAAAGCGTTCATTTCATTTCTCCTGTAGCGCAACGGTACGCTGTGCATACTGTGTGCGCCCACATGTCACATGACAGTCTCTGCCCGGATACAATTTCCCAACCTTTCGAAACAGATAAGCACCGGCGCAGTCCGACCCAGAGCCGAAATTGGCCACCTGCAGCTACTGGATAACGGCTCCTACACTGAAGTAGTTCGCTCAAGCAACGCAATGGATAGACGCCTTGTCGGCATTGTGTTGAGCGTGTGCAACCGGGCTGGCGAGTGCCTTAACGGCGGAGTGGTGTTCCGTTGGGCGGGCGCAGGGACATTCCGAAGAAACCTGACCTTAACCAAGAGTTGAGAAGCAATTGAGCCGGGGGCTCGGGCTGTTACCGTGGGGGTGGATCGAAAGCCACCAACGAGCACCGTCATGTGCTTGAGGCAAACCTTGCATGACTCTTCCGCACCTCCGCTGGCCTCTCCTGCTGGTTTTTGTCCTGATTTCAGGCTCGGTCGGCTGTGCGCGTTTTCAGCCCCGACCGCTGGAACCAACTCAGACGGCGCAAGCCTATACGGCGCGTTCGCTCGATGATTCGAACCTGCGGCGTTTATTGCAAGACAGTCTTGCGGGCGAAGCGACTCGCAGTCAGCACACGCCTTGGGATTTGTTCGCGCTCACGGCTGCCGCGTTCTACTACCACCCCGATATGGACGTGGCGCGCGCCAAATGGCGCGTTGCCGAAGCTGCCGTCGTCACCGCAGGAGCGCGACCCAATCCGGGCCTGAACTTGTCGGAGGAATTCAACGCCGACGTTTCGCGCGGCAAGCGCGCGTGGTCGCCCGGTATCAATTTCAGCATCCCGATCGAAACCGGTGGAAAGCGCGGCCACCGCATCGCGCAAACGCAGCAGCTGGCTGAGGCGGCGCGGCTACATCTGATCGACGTCGCCTGGCAGGTGCGCAGCCGGGTGCGTAGCCGCCTGTTGAACATCTACCCGACCGAACCCTTGCTGGCTCGGCAACAGGCACTGGAAGCCGAGCGTGTGGGTTTGATGGAGCGGCGTGTGCAAGTAGGATTCTCCGCCACAGCGGACCTGACCCAGGCGCGGATCGCGCTGCAGCAGACAACGTTGGCGAACGACGAAGCGTACAAGCGGCTGGCGGAGAATCGGGTACAGCTCGCCACGGCGGTAGGTGTGCCTGTCCAGGCATTGGATGGCGTCGCGTTGTCTTTCGACGTGTTTGAACGACTGCCGCAGATCAGCGAACTGCCGTCGCGCGACGTGCAGCGTGACGCGCTGCTGCATCGCCCCGACGTGCGTGCTGCATTGGCCGAATACGCCGCTAGTCAATCGGCACTGCAGATCGAAGTGTCCAAGCAATATCCCGACATCACCCTGGGGCCCGGGTTTTTTCTCGATGCAGGTCAGGCCAAATGGTCGCTAGCCGTCTCGCTGATTCTGCCGATGCTCAATCACAACCAAGGGCCGATTGCAGAAGCCGAAGCCCGACGCCGACTATCTGCTTCGAACTTTCTGATCATCCAGACACGGGCAATCGCCGAGGTGGACCAGGCGCTGGCGGGCTATACCTCCGTGTTGGAGAAGCTGCGCACCGCCGATGCCTTGGTGGCGGCGCAACGCCATCAGGAACAATCCGCCGCGCACACGCTACGTGCAGGCGAAACTGATCGATTGGCCTTGCTCGGCACACAGGTGGAACTGGCAACCGCCGAACTCGCCCGCGTCGAGACGCTGCTGCAGGCGCAACAGGCGTTAGGCACACTGGAAGACGCGGTACGGCGCCCCTTGAACAACGACGCACCGCCAGTGATCGCCATCGAACACAATCCTCGCGACAAGGACACCCCTTGAAAACCAGAACCCTCGCTAGTGTCTTTGCCATCGCCGGTCGCGCGCTATCGGCCACCGATCGCCACTGCGGTTGCGAGTGCAGGAGAACTAGACCGTGAATGCGTCACACCATTTCAGGCGCCGCACGCTCGTCATCGTGACCATGGTCGTCGTGGCGATTGCCATCGGTGGATTTCTCTATTTCCGCATGCAGTCCAACGTGCCACAACCTGCACCGGGTGCCGCGTCGCAGCGCGTGTCGGTAGTGAATGGCGTGACGGAGATCGTTCTGGATAGCGCCACCCAGGAACGTAGCGGGATCCGTGCCGAGGCGTTGCCCGTGAGCAACCACCAAACCGAAATGATCGCCTATGGGACGGTGTTCGATTTGCAACCGCTGATCGATCTGCGCACCCGCTATGCATCAGCCCAAGCCGATGCAGCGTCAACAGTTGCGGTCGTCGCAGCCTCGCGTCAGGAGTTCGAACGCAATCGCACGTTGTATCGGGACAACCAGAACACGTCCCTGAAAGCGCTCCAGGCCACGCAAGCGGCGTTTCTGACCGATCAAGCCAAGATGGACGCTGCCACGGCCAATGCCGAGAGCATTCGCGGCGCGGGACGTCAGCAGTTCGGCGAGACCCTCACACGCTGGGCGCTGGATGCGCATTCGCCGCAGTTCGAACGGCTGTTGAACCGCCAGGACGTGCTGTTGCGGGTGACCCTGCCTCTGGGCGACAGCATCCAGGCACCCGCCACGATTGCCGTCGTGGCCAACGCCGCCCAGCGGCTACCGGCTTCACTGATATCGGCCGCCGCGCAGAGCGATCCCGCGGTGCAAGGCAGCGCATTTATTTATCGCACGGCCGCACCGATCGCCGCCGGCACCCATATCGTCGCCTACCTGCCGACATCGAGTCAGGTCACACAGGGCGTATTCATCCCCGCCAACGCGATCGTCTGGTACGGCGGCCAGCCTTGGGCCTATGTGCAGATTAAATCGGACCGATTTGCGCGTCGAATGGTCAGCCAGCAAGCGCCACTGGATGGCGGCTTCTTCGTGACCGACGGTATCAAGTCCGGCGAACGCGTCGTCGTCAGTGGGGCTCAGCTTCTGCTATCCGAAGAAATGCGGCCGCCGCCCAGCAGTACCGGTTGCAAGGATCCCGAGTGCGACTGACATGACGATCCTTTGCCGTCGCGTGGCGTCATGCTGACCTCCATCGTCCGCTTTTCCATCCGCTTTCGCGGCGTGGTGATCAGTCTGGCGTGCCTGCTGGCGGGCTACGGCATCTATGCGTTGACCCAGTCCAGGCTGGATGTGTTTCCGGAGTTCGCTCCCCCCTCAGCGGTGATCCAGACCGAAGCGCCAGGCCTGTCCACCGAGCAGGTCGAAATGCTGGTCACACAGCCCATTGAAAACGCGATGGGCGGCACGCTCGGGCTGGAGACGATGAAATCCCGATCATTTCAGGGGTTGTCCCTGGTGACGATGACCTTTGACGGCAAGACCGACGTCTATCGCGCCCAGCAACTGGCGGCACAGCGTCTGGGCCCGCTTGCCGCCGATCTTCCGCACGGCGTGAAACCGCCCGCACTGCTGCCGCTGACGTCCTCGACCAGTGTGGCGATGGTGATCGGATTGACCTCCACCGTCGGCTCGCAAATGGCGTTGCGCAACGCGGCGGACTGGGTCTTGCGTCCGCACCTTCTGGGTCTTCCCGGGGTCGCTGATGTCGTCACGTTTGGCGGCGACGTGCAGCAATTCCAGATTCAGGTCAACCCGCAAAAACTGGTCCGGTACGGCTTGTCGCTGCAGGACGTGCTCAACACCGCGCAACGATCCACCGGTGTGCGTGGCGCGGGCTTTCTGGAAACTACCAACCAACGCATCGTCATCAATACCGAAGGCCAGATCACGACAGCGGAACAACTGGCGCATGTCGTGATTACCACCAGCAATGGTGCCGGCGTGCATCTGGGCGACGTTGCCACAGTTCGTATCGCCGCAGCGCCCGCCGTCGGGGCCGCAGCGATCGGAGGCGAACCGGGCGTCCTCATGCTGATCGAAAGCCAGTACGGTGCCGATACGGTGAGCATCTCCGCCTCGGTCGAGCAGGCGTTGAAAGGGCTCCAGCCGGCATTGACTGTCGATCACATCGTCGTGCATCCGGACATTTTCCGACCCGCGAATTTCATTACCGCGGCAATCAGTCATCTGCGCACGGCGTTGCTGCTCGGCGGCGTCCTGGTCATTGCCGTGCTCTTTCTGTTCCTGCTCAACGTCAGGACTGCCTTTATCTCGGCGACCGCCATTCCGCTGTCGCTCCTGACAGCGGTGATCCTGCTGCACTATTTTGGGGTCAGTTTGAACACGATGACGCTCGGTGGCCTGGCGATAGCGCTGGGCGAGGTCGTGGATGACGCCATCGTCGATGTGGAAAACATCCTCCGCCGGTTGCGCGAGAATCAGACGCTGGCACAGCCGTTGCCGCTCGCGCGGTTGGTGCTGAATGCATCCATCGAGGTACGCGGCGCGGTGGTCTATGCGACCTTCATCGTCGCGCTGGTCTTCTTGCCGGTGCTGACCCTGTCCGGCGTCGCCGGCAAGCTGTTCGCACCGATGGGCATCGCTTACATTCTCGCGGTGCTCGCATCTCTGGGCGTCGCCTTGACGCTGACCCCGGCATTGGCGTTTGTCCTGTTGACGCAGACGTCGCTGGAGTCGGACGAGCCGCGCCGGGTGAAGCAGATGAAGGTGCGTTACAGCCGCCTGTTGTCCGGCGTCGAACACCGCTCAGGGTTGATTGTCGCCGGGGTCGCGCTGCTTTGCGTTGTTGCGATCGCCACGTTGCCGTTCCTGGGTGGCAGCTTCATCCCCGAATTGAAGGAAGGCCACTTCCTGGTGCACATGGCCATAGCACCGGGAACCTCGCTGCCCGAGTCGATGCGGATTGGCCGAGCGGTGACGGCTGCGTTGAGCCACATTCAGGGCGTCCGGCTGGTGGCCCAGCGCGCCGGGCGCGCGACCGAAGTGGTCGATCCAACCGGAGTGAATTTCAGCGAGTTCGAGGTCGACCTCAAGCCGATGTCGGGGAAGGAGCAGACCCGAACCCTGGCGAAAATCAACCAGACGATGGACGGTTTCCCGGGACTGATCACCTCGGCCAATACCTTTCTTGCCGAACGCATCGACGAAACCATTTCCGGCTACACGGCGCCGGTCATCGTGAATGTGTTCGGCAACGACCTGGATGTCCTCGACAGCAAGGCACAACAGATTGCGCAGCTGCTCAACCGCATACCAGGCGCCGTCGGTGTGAGCGTGCAATCGCCGCCCGGCACGCCGCAGCTGGTGGTCCGGTTGCGCCAGGATCAGGTGACGCGCTATGGATTTACGCCGGTGGACGTCCTCGAGACCGTCCAGGCCGCGTTCGAAGGAGTCGAGGTCGCCCAGGTCTATGAAGGCAGCCG
>JBDTWV010000208.1:0-5353 GCA_040006495.1 Dokdonella sp. | reverse complement strand
CCTGCGTGGCGCGATCCTCGGCGCCACGTTCGTGCGCCGCGCGCGCGCGCACGAGCAGCGCGGGCGTGCGGAACGATTCGTGGTGGGCGGCCTTGGCGAGACATTTCTCGGCTTGCGCATATTCGCCTTCGGCGAACGCGGTGAGCCCGCTGGCGAGGCGTTCACGACCTAGACGTTGGACCGAATGATTCCAGTAGCGGAACGGCCAGCGCAGCAGGAGCCATGCCGCGGTGAGCACGGCCCAGAACAGCAGCAAGCAGGCGATTGCGACGACCAGACTGGTTTCGATCGTAGTGCCGTGCATGCGCAATTGCAGGTAGCCCGGATCAGCGGCCAGCCAATGCCACGCGAGCGCGGCGATCACCGCGACGATCAGCAGGAGGAGGATCGTGCGCCACAGTTTCATCGATCCACTCCGTCGTGGTTTGTCGGCGCCGGTTGCGCGGTAGATGGCGTTGCAGGTGCCGCTACCGGGCTGGGTGCGGCTGGTTGCGCGAGTGCGCGAGTCGCACGCAGGTTGCGCAACTCGCGCAACGCACCACCGAGTTCGGGCTGCGTGGTCGCCAGCGGCATGCCGATCAAGCGATCGAGATCGGCGAGCACGGTCTTCGCCTGCGCCGATTGGGTGTCGAAGCCTGCGACGATGCCAGCGCGCGCGCGCTGCAGAGCGGCCATATAGCCGTCCGCATCGCGAGCCAGCAGCGCAGCTTCAGCTGCACGCAGGTCGATCGCACTCAACGCACGAAGCATGCCGATGTCGCGGTTCGCGAAGGTCGAGGTGTCGGTGCTGTGGCTGATATGGACGAATTGCGCGATGAAACTCTGCCAGCGCGAGAGTGGCGCTGCAGTGCTGGGCACGGCACCGGGTGAAGGCAGCGTCGCGAGGCTCACGCGGATACGTTCGAGCGTGGCCAACGCGGTTTGCGTGTCGGCGGATTTGCTCGCTTCCAGTGTGCGCATCTCGGCGCTGATCGCCTGGCGCACCGCCGCGAAGGTTGGATCCTGGGCCGCCGCGAGCGCCGAATCGGCGAGGCGATACGCCACCAGCGTCGTCTGCGCGTCATGGAACAGCGCGAGGCGTTCCTGCGCCTGTTGCAAAAGGAATTCAGCCTCGTTCATCGCGAGCGCGTCGCGGCCGCTCAAACGCTGTTCGGCGAGATTGGCCACCGCGTCTTCCAGATGGCGCGAACGTTCGCCGAGGCCGAGCAGTTCCTCGCGCACGCTCTTGTTGACGCCGTCGGCATCGGCAACGCGCGCGCGCAGGCTGTCGATTTCGTGTTTGCGCTGGTCGACGCTGCGCGAGAGTTCGTCGACGCGCGCCGTGAGGTCGTCGCGAATCGCGTTTTGCGCGGCACTCTGGCCGTTTTCGATCACATACACGCGCCACAGCGAAAGTCCGGCGATGCCGAGTGCGATCAACGCGATCAGCCACGCGCCTGCGCCGCTGCGGCGCGAAGCAGGCACACGATCGGCCGCATCCCGTGTGGCAGCCTTCTCTGGCGCCGTCGGCGGCGGCGTTTCGATGTCTTCGTTCATGCCCGCATGCTAACGGAACTCGCTGCGCGTGGCAGCATTGGCACGCTTTTACATGGATCAGAGGCGATGCCGCGCCAACGCCCTCGCGGCCGCTTTGAGCAGGTCGTCGGGCATCGCCGAGTCCGCTTCGACGATGTTTTCGAAGCCGCCTGCATCGGCGAGCGCAGCGAGGCGTGCGCTACTGGCGACCAAGGTCTGCCGTTGCAGCCGCTGCCAAACCGGCGCGGGTATCAAGGCGCTCAGGTAGTTCAGTGCGGCTGCACTCGACAACAGCAGGATCAACGGCCCCGGCGAGTTCTCGATTGCCTCGAAATGGCGCCGGGTCAAGCGCGGTACGGCACGCTGGTAGACATGGATTGCGTCGACCTGCGCGCCGCGCTGGCGCAGTTGCGCGGCGATCAGGTCGCGGCCGTTCGGTGCGCAGAGCAACGCCACGCGGCGCCCGCGCATCTCGGCCAGGTCGGGCAGCGCGAGCAGACCCTCGCTGTCGCTGCTGGTCTGCGGGACGAGTGCTTGAACGCCGTATCTCCCGAGTGCACGTGCGGTGCCGGGTCCGACGCAGACTGCAAGGGAGGAAGCATCGATGGTCAGGTCGGGCGCGAGCTGGAACGCGAAGCGTACCGCGGCGGGGCTGGTAAAGATCCAAACCTGCGCATCGTGCGCGGCGTGCAGCGCGGCCCGCGCAGCGGTCGCGTCTGTCGCTGCGCGCAGGGTCAAGCCGGGCACGACGACGGGGTTGCCACCGAGCGCGCGAGCGCGCGCAGCGAACGCGGCGGACATCCCGACCGGGCGCGTTATGATCAGCGTCGCACCCGCCAGCGGCGCCGACGCGGTGTCGAAATGAGGGATGTGCATCGGCTCGATCATACCCGTGCGGCTTGAGTGCGCCGCAGGCTTTGCGCACACTCGCCCTCCTCAGCTTGTCCCGGATTTGCCCATGAACGATCGCCCGCCACTCGACGCCTTCACGTTACCTGACGCAGGACGAGGCGCGCGAGCCTTCGCGTTGGGCCAGGAGATTCTTGCCACGATTCCGCTCGCCCGCGCGATGGGGTTGTCGATCAGCAGCTACGACGGCGCATCATTGACGATGGCCGCGCCGTTGGCGCCGAATATCAACGACAAAGGGTGCGCATTCGGCGGCAGTCTGGCCAGCGTGATGACTCTGGCCGGCTGGAGTCTGGTCCGGCTCGCGCTCGATGCGCGGGGCGCGGAAGGCGAGATCTACGTGAAGGACAGCACGATCCGCTACCTCGCGCCCGTCTGGCAGGATTTCACAACGATCGCGTACGTCGCCGATGGCGACACGTTCGAGGATTTTTTCAAGGCGTACGACCGGCGCGGCAAGGGACGATTGCACGTCTATTGCTCGGTGCCTTTGCCTGACGGAGGCGACGCGGCGGTCCTCGACGCGCAGTTCGTCGCGATCGCCAAGCGCTGATGCGCGCCTTGTTGCACAATGGGATCCAAGGAGAATTTGCCATGCGTCGTTACCTGATCGGTGGTTTGCTGGGCTTGTCGGTGGTCTTGCTGGGCGCGTGCGCGAGCAAGGAGATCCGATCGAAGCAGACAATCCTGGACGAAACCCTGCGTTCGTATGCGGCCACCATCCGTTGGGGTGATGTTGCGCAGGCGCAATCGTTCCTCGAGCCGGAGTATCGCAAGGCGCATCCACAGACTTCCCTCGAACTTGCGCGTTACAAGCAGGTGCAGATTGCCGGCTATGAGGAGCAACCGGCCACGCCGGTCAATGAGAACGAGGTCACCCAAACCGTCAACATCAGCCTGATCAACGTGCACAGCCAACGCGAGCGCGGCGTGGTCGATCATCAGGTCTGGAAGTACGACGAGAAGGCCAAGCGCTGGTGGTTGACCACGGGTCTGCCTGACATCAGTCGTCCGGAATAAGGCAGCTTGCCGGCAGCGGGCTTTGCCAGCACGCCGGCGCTCCGGGATAATCCGCGGCCGTTCATTGCACCATCTTCTGCGAGACTTATGGCCGACTTCCTGCCCCGCCTGACCGAGTTCATCGGCCACCATCCCCTGCTCGCGTTTGGCCTGTTCGGCGTGCTGCTCGCGTTGGCGTTCGTCGAGGCGCAGCGCCTGCGCCGTGGCTACACCGCGGTGACCCCGGCTGGCCTCACCCAGCTGATCAATCGTGAAGACGCGCTGCTGATCGATCTGTCCAGCCAGCAGGATTTCGAAAAAGGCCACATTCCGGGTGCCAAGCAGGTTTCGATGAGTCAGTTCGACCCTGAGAGCAAGGAACTGATCAAGATCAAGGAGCAGCCGGTCGCGGTCGTGTGCAAGAACGGCCAGGTCTCGGGAAAAGCTGCGCAGCGCCTGAAGAAGGCCGGTTTCACGAAAGTGTTCTGGCTCGAAGGCGGCCTCGGTGCGTGGAACGAGGCGCATATGCCGCTGGCCAAGGGTCGCGGCTGACATCATGCCCGTCTGAGCCGCGCACCGCCGCCGCACGGCGTGCGCTGTCGCCGCGTCCGTGGGATAATCGATACCCTTTTTTCTCCACACGAGCAGGACCATGGCAGAGAACACCAACGGCGCGACTCCCCCCGAGCAAGGCCAGGCCCAGCTGACCCTGCAGCGCCTGTATGTGAAGGACGCGTCCTTCGAAGCGCCGGGTGCGCCGCAGATCTTCCAGTTGCAGGGTCAGCCGAACGTCGAGTTGAACCTGAGCCAGCGCGTGGCCCAGCTGGCCCCCGACACCTTTGAAGTCGTCCTCAGCGTGACAGCGACCTGCAAGGTCGAAGACAAGACCGCATATCTGGCCGAAGTCCATCAGGCCGGCATTTTCGGGCTGGCTGGATTCGACGCTCAGGCGCGCGACACGATCCTCGGCACCTACTGCCCGAACGTGCTGTTCCCGTACGTGCGTCAGGTCGTATCCGACATGGTCCAGAGTGGCGGCTTCCCGCCGTTCTATCTGCAGCCGATCAACTTCGACGCGTTGTATGCCGACCAGATGCGCCGTCGCGCGGAATCGGCGCAGACCGAAGGCGCCACCAACGTCCTGCAATGACACACGCACAACCGGTCGCTGTCCTCGGCGCCGGCTCGTGGGGCACGGCGCTTGCCGTGCAACTGGCGCGCAATGGAGTGCCGACCACGTTATGGGGTCGCACTCCGCAGGCCGTGGTCGACATGGCCACGAGCCGCCGCAACACGCGCTATCTGCCTGATCTCGAACTTCCCGACGCGTTGCAACTGTCGGCGATGATCGAGCCGACGGTGCGTGATGCCGGCACGCTGTTGATCGCCGTGCCGAGTCATGCGTTCGATGAATTCCTGGTCACAATTGCGCCTTGGGTTGCACCCGATGTCGGCATCGCGTGGGCGACCAAGGGTTTCGACCCCGCCTCGGGACGTTTCCTGCACGAACTCGTCGCCGAGCATCTGCCCGGCCATGCGGCCGCGGTTGTTACGGGCCCTTCGTTCGCGCGTGAAGTTGCGCAGGGCCTGCCGACGGCTTTGACTGTGCATTCGGCCGATCCGGAGTTTGCGCAGATGATCGCGCACCAGCTGCATTCACCGAAATTTCGCGCTTATACCGGTAGCGATGTGATCGGTGCGGAGCTCGGTGGTGCGATGAAGAACGTGCTTGCGGTCGCGACCGGTGTCGCCGATGGCATGCAGATGGGACTCAACGCGCGCGCCGGACTGATCACGCGCGGCCTCGCCGAAATGCTGCGCCTGGGCGCGGCGCTTGGCTCACGCCAGGAAACACTGATGGGCCTGGCCGGGCTGGGCGACCTGGTGCTGACCTGCACCGGCGACCTGTCGCGCAACCGCCGCCTCGGCC
>JBDTWV010000207.1:0-5356 GCA_040006495.1 Dokdonella sp. | reverse complement strand
TCGACCGCATCCTGCACGTCGCGCTCTTCGACAAACGCGAACTCCATGTCGAGCTGGGTGAACTCGGGCTGGCGATCGGCGCGCAGGTCCTCATCGCGGAAGCAACGCGCGATCTGGTAGTAGCGATCAAAGCCGGCCACCATGAGCAGCTGCTTGAACAATTGCGGCGACTGCGGCAGCGCGTAGAACTCGCCCGCATGCACGCGCGAGGGCACCAGATAGTCGCGTGCGCCTTCCGGTGTCGCCTTGGTCAGAATCGGCGTCTCGATATCCTGGAAACCGCGCGCGTCGAGATGACGACGCAGGGCCGCCACGAGGCGCGTGCGCATGCGCATCGCGCGCTGCATCTCGGGACGGCGCAGGTCGAGATAGCGGTACTTGAGCTTGAGGTCTTCGTTGGTGGTCTCGTGCAGCACGAACGGCAGATCGCGCGCCGCATTGAGCACTTCGATTGTCGCGGCGAGCACCTCGATCTGACCGGTCTTGATCCGGTCATTGACGCTGACCCGGCGACGCACCGTGCCGTTGATCTTCAGGCAGTATTCGTAGCCGACTTCGCTGGCGGTCTTGAACGCGGCCGCGTTGTCCGGATCGACCACAATCTGCACCACGCCTTCATGGTCGCGCAGATCGATGAAGATCACTCCGCCGTGATCGCGACGGGTATCGACCCAGCCGCACAGGACGATGCCGGTGTCGAGCAAGGTCTCATCGACGAGACCGCAATAATTTGTACGCATGGGCATCCCGGGGAGCGCTGCAATTGCGCCAAAGCAAGGCGCGGCATGCTACGGAGGAAATTGCTGCGCCGCAATGCCGGCGATGCGCTACCACAGGATGCGCCGAGCGCTCCCTGATGGGAGCGCTTGGCTAGTGTCGGCTCAGCGCCAGCGACGGTCGATGCGGAAAATCGCCTCGCAGCCACCATCAACCCAGATACCGGCGCGGTTAAAGCCCCACGTGCGGCCTTGCTCGCATCGGGTATTGGAAATCTGACGCTCGACGCGGACCGAGCTGCCACGACCGGTGTCGACCTGACACATGTTGTAGTGGTAGCCCTGGCTCGCACACCGCACGCGAATGGAGGTGTCAAAGCCGGGACCTGGGCGCCAATCGCCGCCATTTCCATAATCGGGACGATCGCCACCATTACCATAGTCGGGGCGGTCGCCACGGCGCGCTTCGGCGAACGTGCCGCCGCAACCTTTATCGACCCAGATGGCACCGCGATCAAAGCCCCAGGTGCGATCCCTGACGCAGGACGAATCGGAGGTCTGGCGCACCAGCCTGGCATCGCGCCACGGCACCCTGCAGCGCGCCAACTTGTAGCCGCGGCTGCCGCATTCGATGGTGTCACCGCGGCGGCCGCCATTGTCGTACTGGGCCAAGGTTAGCGGTGATACCGCACGTGCGACCTGTGCCGCCTCCTGCGCGAACGCCGACGTGGTGAAGCCGACCGCGAGAGCCGCAATCAAACCTGCATAGAAATATCTCATCGAGTGACTCCCCATTGGATGGACGTTGAAGTGTAAGTACCACGAGGTGAACGGTTCTCAACGCGGCAATCCCGGCGATGCTCAGTCCGCACTTGAACCTCCGGTCGCAGGCTTGGCCGCCGGGGCGGGCTCCGCGGCCTTCGCCGCCGGCTTCGGTGCCGGATTCGCCTCGCCACCGGCATCGTTCCCGGTTTCAGCCTTTGGTCTTTCGTGATTGTCCGCGAGATTATGCTTCTTCTCGCCTTCCTTCTTGAAATCGGTTTCGTACCAGCCGCTGCCGGCGAGGCGGAAAGCGGGTGCCGTCAGGCGGCGCTTGACCTTGTGCTTGCCACAGTCCGGACAATCCGTCGGATCGGCATCGGACAGTTTCTGCAGGCGCTCGAAAATATTGCCGCAGGCAGTGCATTCAAATTCGTAGATCGGCATCGTGGGGATCGGAAGCGAAACGGAACGGGAGCGCACAGTGTAGCCCCAGGGCGCCCACATCGATGAACCGGAGATCGGCGAACGCCGGTCGCGATCTGCATCTGCTTCCTTGTATCAGGCGCGCGGTTCGAACACGAGGCGGCCACCGCGCGCATCCACCTCAATCGTATCCCCGGGCTGGAATCGCCCTTCAAGGATCTCTTTCGCCAGCGGATTTTCCAGCTGCTGCTGGATCGCACGTTTGAGCGGGCGCGCACCGTAGACCGGATCGAAGCCAATGTTGCCAAGCAGGTCGAGTGCCTTGTCGGTGAGGTTGAGTTTGAGCTGGCGTTCGCCGAGACGCTTGGCCAGATAGTCGATTTGAATGCGCGCAATCGCGCGGATCTGGGTTTTGTCGAGCGCGCGAAACACGACGATCTCGTCTAGACGGTTGATGAACTCAGGCCGAAAATGCGCCTGCACGACCCCCATCACCGACGCCTTCATTTGCGTGTATTGCTCCTCGACGTCGCCATCGCGGCCTTCGTCGGACATCTCCTGGATGTACTGCGAGCCGAGGTTCGAGGTCATCACAATCACCGTGTTGCGGAAATCCACGGTGCGACCCTGGCCGTCCGTCAAACGACCGTCGTCAAGCACCTGCAGCAGGATGTTGAACACGTCGTGGTGCGCCTTTTCGACCTCATCGAGCAGGATCACGCTGTACGGGCGGCGGCGTACCGCCTCGGTCAGATAACCGCCTTCCTCGTAGCCGACATACCCCGGCGGCGCGCCGATCAGGCGGCTCACGGAATGCTTCTCCATGAACTCGCTCATGTCGATGCGCACCATCGCGTCGGTCGAATCGAACAGGAACTCGGCAAGCGCCTTGCACAGTTCGGTCTTGCCGACGCCGGTCGGCCCGAGGAACAGGAACGAGCCATTGGGCCGGTTCGGATCGGACAGACCCGCGCGCGAGCGCCGGATCGCGTCGCTGACCGCGCGCACGGCCTCGTCCTGGCCGACCACGCGTTGATGCAGCTCATCTTCCATCCGTAGCAATTTCTCGCGCTCGCCTTCGAGCATCTTGCTGACCGGAATGCCGGTCCAGCGCGCGACGACCTCGGCGATTTCCTCGGCGGTGACCTTGTCCTGCAGCAGCGTGAAACCCTTGTTTTCCGCTTCCTGCGCGGCCTTCAGGCGTTTTTCCAGTTCCGGGATTCGGCCGTACTGAATCTCGCTCATCTTTGCGTAGTCTTGCCCGCGCTGCGCGGTCTCGAGTTCGAGCTTTGCGGCCTCGATCTCCTCCTTGATCTTCGTCGCACCCTGCAAGGTCGCCTTCTCGGATTTCCAGACTTCATTGAGGTCGGAATAGTCGCGCTCGAGAACGACGATCTCCGCTTCGAGATCCTTCAGGCGCTGCTTCGACTCGCTGTCCTTTTCCTTTTTGAGTGCCTCGCGCTGGATCTTCAGCTGGATCAAGCGACGTTCCTTGCGGTCGAGTTCTTCGGGCTTGGAATCGATCTCCATGCGGATGCGCGAGGCGGCCTCGTCCATCAGATCAATCGCCTTGTCCGGCAACTGGCGGTCGGCGATGTAGCGATGCGACAAAGTCGCCGCGGCGACGATGGCCGGATCGGTGATCTCTACGCCGTGGTGCACCGCGTACTTTTCCTTGAGCCCGCGCAGGATCGCGATCGTGTCCTCGACGCTCGGCTCGCCAACAAACACTTTCTGGAAGCGCCGCTCCAGCGCGGCATCCTTCTCGATGTACTTGCGATATTCGTCGAGCGTAGTCGCGCCAATGCAGTGCAGCTCGCCGCGTGCGAGCGCGGGCTTGAGCATATTGCCCGCGTCCATCGAACCTTCGGCCTTGCCGGCGCCGACCACGGTATGCAGCTCATCAATGAACAGGATGACCTGCCCTTCCTGCTTGGCCAGATCGTTCAGCACGCCCTTCAAGCGCTCCTCGAACTCGCCACGGAACTTCGCACCGGCGATCAGCGCGCCCATGTCCAGGCTGAGGACGCGCTTTCCCTTGAGGCCTTCCGGCACTTCTTCGTTGATGATGCGCTGGGCCAGCCCCTCGACGATGGCCGTCTTGCCGACGCCGGGTTCGCCAATCAACACCGGGTTGTTCTTGGTGCGTCGCTGCAACACCTGGATTACGCGGCGGATTTCCTCGTCGCGGCCGATCACGGGATCGAGCTTGCCCTTCTCCGAGCGCGCGGTCAGGTCGATCGTGTACTTCTCCAGCGCCTGGCGCTGTTCCTCGGCATTTTCCGATTGCACTTTTTCACCTCCACGCATTTTTTCGATGGCCGCCTCGATGGCTGCCTTGTTCGCACCGACAGCCTTCAGCGCTGCGCCAACTTCGCCCTTGTCATCAAGCGCAGCCAGCACGAATAGCTCCGACGCGATGAACGCATCGCCGCGCTGTTGCGCGAGCTTGTCGGTGACATTGAGCAGTCGGTTGAGATCGTTCGAGACATTGATGTTGCCTTCTTGTCCTGCGACTTTCGGCAAGCGTTCCAGATCCTGACCGATGCGCGTGCGCAATGCCGCGACGTTGACGCCGGATTGAGCCAGCAGCGGCACGGTCGAGCCGCCGGGCTGATCGAGCAGCGCGGCCATCAGATGCGCAGGCTCCAGCATGTTGTTGTCACGCCCGACCGCGACCGATTGTGCGTCAGCGAGTGCCTGCTGAAAGCGCGAAGTGAGTTTGTCCATGCGCATGCGTGATGTCCTCGTTGGTTTCGAACCTGCTGGTTGCGTGACGCGAAATCCGTGCGTCGTCAAGAATCGTGCCTTGCGCAGAGAAAATGGGTTGCAGAGGAGGCTTTTCAAGCGAGCCGCAGCTCTGCGCGATTTCGCATTCGCGCAGGCGCGTGTCGATGTCGCACAGCTGCGGCGTCACCATCGCAGCAGGCACCGAACGCAGCAGTACACTGGGGCCGCGTATCTGCCGGGCCGTACGTTGGGTTGCTCTGCGAGCCGCGACAGTCGTGTCCCATTTCCAAGGAGAACACTCATGTTCGAGACACTCATTCGTGATGTGGCCCAACGCTTCGGGCTCGGCGACCAGGTCGAGGTTCTGCTGTCCGCGCTGATGACCGCGATTTTTGACGAACGCAGCGGTGGCATGGCGGGTCTGCTTGAGAAATTCCGTCAACAAGGACTCGGCGATCGAGTCACTTCGTGGCTCGGCGACGCAGCGCCAACGCCGATCGAGCCGCAGCAATTGGAAAGCGTGCTGGGAGCGAATACGGTGTCCACTATTGCCGAGCGCGCGGGCATCGCGCGCGGCACGGCCCTGTCTGCCGCGGCAGTCATGCTGCCGCGACTTATCGGCCTGCTGACGCCGCACGGCGAGGTGCCGACCGGCATCCCGATCGAAGTAACCCGCTATCTCACCAATTTCAGCCAGCCCACCGGCAAGGCCGCCGACTTCGCCA
>JBDTWV010000206.1:0-5364 GCA_040006495.1 Dokdonella sp. | reverse complement strand
TCGAGATCAATTGCGAAACCGATTTCGTCGGCAAGGACGAGAGTTTTCTGGGCTTCGCCAGCGAAGTCGCAAAGGTTGCGCTGAACAGCGGCGCTCCGGACGTGAAGGAACTGCTCGACATGCCGTGGCCAGCAGGCGGCAGCGTCGATCAGGCGCGCCAGACCCTTGTCGCGAAGATAGGCGAGAACATCCAGGTGCGCCGCATGATGCGTGTGGACAGCGCGAACACGGTCGGCGCCTACGTGCATGGCGGCCGCATCGGCGTACTGGTTGAGATCAAGGGCGGCTCTGCCGAGTTTGCGCGCAGCGTGGCGATGCATATAGCCGCGATGAATCCTCCGTACATTTCCGCCGCACACGTGCCGGCCGAGATCGTCGCGAAGGAAAAGGAAATCGCACTGGCACAGGTGTCCGAGAAAGACAAAGCCAAGCCGGTCGAAATCCTCGAGAAGATCACCTCGGGCAAGGTCAACAAGGTCATCAACGAAATGACCCTGACCGGCCAGCCGTTCGTCATGGACACCAACGTGACCGTCGAGGCCGCGCTGAAGAAGGAAAGCGCCGAAGTCCTGGCGATGTATCGCCTCGCGGTTGGCGAAGGCATCGAGAAAAAGGAAGAGGACTTCCACGCCGAAGTCATGAAGCAGGCCGGGTTGGCCTAACCAGCACGCAGATCGGGTAGCAAAAAGGCCGCGGATTCCGCGGCCTTTTTCATTTGCGCATCATCCCGGTGCGGCCCGATCGCGTGCCGTCAATCGACCTTGAACCGAATGCTCGATCTGAACCCGTAGCCGTGCAATCGGCCGCCCACGCGTTGCGGCACCCCTCCACTCAACCGACCGTCAAGCGCTCGCACTCCTGGTTCCCGAGTCCGAATTGCGTACATGCTCAGGTGCGCGTTTTGGCGCCTACCCGCTGCCGTGCGCGCAACCTTTCCAATGCCACATACGGTTGCAGCGCCCAGCGCTCCACCTGCTTGCGCACGGCGTCTTCTGCCGCCTCACGCTTGCCACTACTGTCTTGCTCGAACGTTTCTCCGGGCCGCTTGGCATGATGCCGCAAGCCATAACGTGCAGAGGTCGCATCGGCCGCGTCCAGCCCTAGCGCGGTGGAAAGTCGTCCTCCAATGACTTCAGGCAATTCGTTGTAGTTGACGAGCAGGCCACCATGCTGTGTGCATTGTTCCAATCCAGCCTCGAAAAGACGCCCTATCGTGCGAGCGACGAATTCGGGCCGGGAAGCCGTCATGGCCTGATCGGCTGGCAGTGCGAGCGGCGACGCACCGATCAGACCCGGAACCATATGCCTGCCGGGTGATTGCCAATGCGAGACCGCGATCTCCAATGGATCGCGGTAGAGGAATAGCCACGGCGTGGCCGGAAAACACTGGCGTAGCAGGGGCAGCTCGAAGATATTCCAGGCATCGAGCTTGACCACGAGCGCACGCTCGCTGCCCGAGCGGCATTGCCCCAACGCGGAGAGCAGCGCTCGGATCCACGCAGTTTGTTGTTCGGCCACCATCGGATCGCTGTAATGAGCCCGCAACACCGAATCAAACGGAGGCGGCTCGGACAGCACGATATGACTGTCGAAGCAGGCAATCACTTGTGCCAGCAACGTGGAACCACACCGGGATGTGTGGAAAACGAATGCCGTCGGCGCGATGCCGGGACTGCGCATCTGCCAGTCGAGCAAAGCATCGATGCCGGTTCGCTGCCGAAATGCCAGATTGAACGGATGGCGCAAGGCGTCTTCGACGCTATCGGAAAAAAACGGTTCGCGTAGCCGTTGACTGCCGAAGCGACACCAGTCGACCACCCACTCGCCCACTGGCCGCCATACCCTGATCGGCAACCAGTCATGCCAGTTGGCGCCCGCTTGATTCATACCAGCCACTGTTCTCTCCAATCGCGCCGGCCCTGCGCCATCGCGGTGCGAACGTCCTCCCGACTGAAGTGATGACCGGTTTGGAGTGCCAGCGCCAATACCGTACGCAGGAATATTTCAGTGTCCTCAAGCGCCGCTAGCTCAGCTTCCACTGCAGGATGGGCATGCACATGCGCACGGAACGCGGCAAACGCCTCGCTGCCGCGACTGGGGAGACTTGGCGGAGTGTCGACGAGCCCTGCCGCAATCTGCGCCTCGATCCACGGCGAGCGGGCACAGTCAACGACCAAATGGACGCGCGCGCTGCGACCATGATTGTCGACGCGGTGTGGGCGGGACAGATCGAGGAACCAGCACTCGCCGGCCTGCATCGGTATCTGACGACCATCGAGCAGGAAGTCGACCTGGGCGTCGGTGACGATCGGGACATGAATGCGCAGATCGCCATCCGGCCCGCCCAGGTCTTCGTCGCGATGTTCGCGAATGCAGCCGCCGGGGCCCAGGCGCAACAGGCGGGCACTGTGCAGATCGGTCTCGAGCCTGGCCAACTGGGTCTGCCAAAACGTGTCGCAATACGCCGTCGGCTGTGTCTTGCCCTGCCCGGGAGCCAGCGGCATGAATGCATCGACATAGGCACGCAGCCCAACACCACTCCAGTCACCCTCGTAGTAGCCGGTATTGAAATGAGGTTGCCAGGCGGACTCAGGCAGGATTGCGACGGCGCTGCGCAACGCGTCGATATCGAAATAAAGTGGCAGCCGCGCGTAGGGCGGCAAGGCAAAGGTCATGCGTGCTCCGGAGAAGCCGACAGGGGGCGTGGGATCAGATCCAGCTTTGCAGCGAGCCATCCACGGCACCGCGACCAACGCGGCGGAATACGTTCGGCGTGCACTCAGGCTTTCCTGTCCTTTCCCGCCGCGTCGCCGGCGGCCATGCCGCCTCGCGCGATCGGCAAGTGCCAGCCGCGCCGGACCGCCATCATGCGCAGACCGAAGCATAGCAGCGCGCCTGCGAGCACCGTCACGGCGGAAGGCAGCTGCAGGGTTTCGCCGATCACCACCACGATCGCGCCAGCCAACGCAGCGACCGCATACAGATCCGCGCGCAGCACCATCGGCACGTCGGCGAGCAGCAGGTCACGCGCCATGCCACCGCCGATGCCGGTCAGCATGCCGAGCAGCGCTGCCATGAACGGATTGAGACCGAACGCGAGCGCCTTTTCCGTGCCAGCCACCGCGAACAACGCCAACCCGGCCGCATCGAACATGCGCACGGGATTCTGCAGCTTTTCGATGAGGGGCGCCCACCAAAATGTGAGGATTCCGGCGACCAGCGACGCGGCGAGATAGCGCCAATCGCTGATCGCGGCCGGTGGCGTTGCGCCGATCAGCACGTCGCGCACGATGCCGCCGGAGTTAGCTGCGGCAAACGAGAGCACGAGTACGCCAAACAGATCCAGCCGGCGCCGCACCGCTGCCGTCGCACCGCTGAGCGCGAAGACAAAAGTGCCGCACAGATCGAGCACCAGCAACAACGCCTTTATCGTTGGCATGCGGACTTCCTGCGGATAGGAACACGTACTCTATCGCTACGCTCGCGGCACGTCAGGTGGAGTCCCAGTCATGGCTGCGCGCGCACGCGATCGACGGATTCCCGCGAGAGCGTGAGGGCACCGACGAAGCCGGTCGCACCGAACCAGGCGATCTTCACGGTGCACTCTATTGATCAATGAAAAGCCTATGCGCCCACCTGTACCGTCAGCATCGAGATCGAGCCGCCGTCGACACCCTCGATGGGAAACGTGATGGCTTCACCCGCCCGGCGGGTCGCGAGCACGTAGAGCAGCGGAAGGTAATGCTCCGGTGTCGGAATGCTCAGCATCGCATCGCGGCCGAGCGCCGCTTCGTAGTCGATCAGCGGCACATAGTCGCCGGCGACCATGAGGCGTCGCGCTTCATTTTCAAAGCGCACCGCCCAGTCGAACGGTTCGGACGCATGCCGCCCCCACGCGTACGCATGCAGGTTGTGCACGAGGTTGCCGCTGCCGACGATCAGCACGCCCTCGTCACGCAGCGGCGCGAGCCGCCTGCCGATCTCGAAATGCGCCGGCGCCGACTGCGTCTCGTCGATGGCGAGTTGCACGACCGGAATGTCGGCCGCAGGATACATATGGCGCAATACGGACCAGGTGCCATGATCGAGTCCCCAGGACTCGTCGAGCCGCACCGGCAGAGGCGCCAGCAGATCCCGCACCCGGCGCGCCAGCGGCGGATCGCCGGGAGCCGGGTATTGCACCTCGTACAATTCGTGCGGGAATCCACCGAAATCGTGGATAGTCCGCGGGATGGTGTTGGTGGTGACGCCGGTGCCCGGCACGAACCAGTGCGCGGAGATGGCAAGGATCGCCTTTGGCCTCGACACCTGTGCACCGATGCGCCGCCAGGCCTCGGTGTACGAATTGCTCATCACAGCGTTCATCGGATTGCCGTGGCCGAAGAAGATCGCCGGAAATGTCCTCGTCATCTACAAGCGTATCCGTGGTTTCCAGCTGCTAGGCGACGCCTCTGCCGCCGGAGCCCGCACGATGCATGCACCCATTTTTGCTTATCCGCCGCGCAGCGGAAGCGCGCAGGTGTTGCCGTACCGCTACAATACGCCCGTTTTGCCTGCCGGAAATCGCCCATGCCCGCCGATATCAAGTACAAGCGCGTCCTGTTGAAACTCTCCGGCGAAGCCTTGATGGGCGACGCGGATTACGGCATCGATCCCAAGATTCTGCTCCGCCTCGCACGCGAAATCATCGAGGTGCAGCGCGCGGGCGTGCAGATCGGGGTGGTGATCGGCGGAGGAAATATCTTCCGCGGCGCCGGGCTTGCCGCCTCCGGCATGGACCGCGTTACTGGCGACCACATGGGCATGCTCGCGACCGTGATGAACGCGCTCGCGATGCAGGACGCCATCGAGAAAGCAGGCGGCTCCGCGCGCACCATGAGCGCAATCAAGATCAACGAGGTGTGTGAGGATTTCATCCGCCGGCGAGCGATCCGCCATCTCGAAAAAGGCCGCATCGCACTGTTCGCCGCGGGTACCGGCAATCCATTCTTCACCACCGATTCCGCCGCTGCGCTGCGCGCGATTGAAATCGGGGCAGGGCTTCTGCTGAAGGCCACCAAGGTCGACGGCGTGTACAGCGCCGATCCGGCCAAGGACCCGAATGCGAAGCGCTATGAACAGCTGTCATACGACGACGTAATCCAGCGCAACCTGCAGGTCATGGACACCAGTGCGATCTCGCTGTGTCGCGACCACAAGATCCCGCTGCGCATCTATGACATGTCACGCGAAGGCGACCTGATGCGCATCCTGCGCGGCGAGCAGATTGGCACCCTGGTCGGCGGCAATCGCTGATACGTCGTGGAGTACGATCGAACCGCCGTTGTTGTTTGCAGCGGTCGCGTGATTTCAGGCAGAGCAAGT
>JBDTWV010000205.1:0-5379 GCA_040006495.1 Dokdonella sp. | reverse complement strand
CGTCGCGCGCCAACGCATCGCGATGACCGGCACGCCGTTGGAGAACCATCTGGGCGAATTGTGGGCTGAGTTCGATGCGGTCGAGCCAGGCCTGCTTGGCGACGACAAACGCTTCACCAAGTTCTTCCGCACCCCAATCGAAAAACATGGCGACGTCGACAAACGCGATCGTCTGATCCGGCGCATTTCGCCGCTGCTGCTGCGCCGACGCAAGGAAGACGTGCTGACCGAATTGCCCCCGAAAACCGAGATCGTGCGTCGCATCGAAATCGAAGGTGCACAGCGCGAATTGTACGAGACCCTGCGTCTGACCCAGCACGAGCGCGTTCTCGAAGAGGTGCGCAAACGCGGCTTGGCGCAGAGCGGCATCATCGTGCTCGATGCGCTGCTCAAGCTGCGCCAGGCGTGCTGCGATCCGCGATTGGTGAAGCTCGACGGCGCCAAGCGCGTCAAGGAATCGGCCAAGCTCGACTATCTCCTCGACCTCCTGACCAGCCTCGTCGATGAAGGCCGCCGCGTACTGGTGTTCAGCCAGTTTGCCGAGATGCTCGCACTGATCGCGACCGCGCTAGACGCGCGCAAACTCCACTACCAGATGCTGACCGGCGACACGCCAGGCACTGCACGCGGCGCGCTCGTCAAACGCTTTCAGGCCGGCGAGGTGCCGTTGTTCCTGATCAGCCTGAAAGCCGGTGGCGTCGGCCTCAATCTCACCGCTGCAGATACAGTGATTCACTACGATCCCTGGTGGAACCCCGCGGTCGAGGCGCAAGCCACTGACCGGGCGCACCGCATTGGCCAGGACAAGCCGGTCTTCGTTTACAAGTTGATCTGCGCGGGAACGGTCGAGGAAAAGATCCAGGCTCTGCAGCAACGCAAGGCCGACCTCGCGCATGCAGTTCTGGATGGCGGCGCCGCGCAGAGCGCGCGCTTCGAGGAAGCGGATCTCAGCGAGTTGTTTGCGCCGTTGTGAGCTGAGCTCCGCTACCGCCTTTCTTTCGCGGAACCGGGGTGCAGCACTGTTCCTCCTCGCGCGGGGAGAAGATTGCGACTGCGGACGCAGGAGCACTGCGAATAGCGAAGCTGGTCCGAAGGGCGAGCGATGACGCGTCACGCGGATGAGCGAGGGCCCCACGCGTTGCCGCCCACTTGCCATGCGCTGGGCCTTTACGGCGTTGAGCCGCCCCCGATCCTGCCGATCACACAACGTTTGCTGCCAGCCAGCTCCGGAATGCGGCCGCGTCCAGCGGTCGGCTCACCAAGTAACCCTGCACGGCGTCGCAGCCCATCGCACGCAGCGCCTGAAGCTGCGCTTCCGTCTCTACGCCTTCAGCGATGACCACAAGATCGAGGTGGTGGGCGATAGCAATCATCGCTTCGACGAAGCCGTCGCGTGTATCGGACTTCAGCGCGTCGATGAAGACGCGGTCGATCTTGAGTTCACGTACCGGAAGCGTTTTAAGGCTGGCGAGCGAGGTATGGCCGGAGCCGAAATCGTCGAGCGAAAAATGAAAGCCGAGTGCGTCGAGTGCACGGATCTTGCTGGCGATGTCATCGAGATCGTGCAGGTATATGTTCTCGGTGATCTCGAGGGTGATATGCGCCGGATCTGCATCGGTCGCTCGCACGGTATCGAGCAGTGTTCCGACGCAATCCTGCGCGAACAACTGCCACGGACTGATGTTTACCGACACTCTCGCGCGGGCGAGTGATGCGGGCCATGAGCTGCGTTCCATGCATGCTTGGCGCAACACTTCGCGGCCTATCGCGTGGATCAGGCCGGCCTCCTCGGCGATCGCAATGAACTCCGCTGGTGCGATGAGCCCATGCACCGGATGACGCCAGCGCACCAGTGCTTCGGCTCCGATGAAGCGGCCCTGCATGTCGACCTGCGGCTGGTAGTGAACTTCAAACTCGCCGTGCTTGAGCGCGAGCCGCAGCCCGCTCTCGAGTGCGTGGCGTTGCTGGATATCGGACTGCATCGGACTTTCGAACACAACCGCAATGTTGCGCCCCAGCGTCTTGGCACGGTGCAATGCCACATCGACTTCGCGCAGCACACTGGCGGTGTCACCACTCATGTGGTCGAACAACGCGATGCCGGCGCTCGCGCCAATGACAAGTTCGTGATCGCCCAGGTGCAGGGGCGCGACGAGGTGCGAAATGATGTCCAATACGAGCGCTCTGACGTGGCTCGCGACCAAACTTTCCGAACTGCCGATCGGTTGCAGCAGAAGTGCGAAATCGTCGCCGCCGAAATGTGCGACGCGGGTGCCCGCTGGCACGGCGACGCGCAGGCGCTCCGCGAAGCTGCGCAGGACCTCGTCGCCGACCGCGTGACCGAGTGCATCGTTGATGGTCTTGAAATTGTCGAGATCGAGCACGACCAGCGCGCCCGCTTCGGCGGGCCGCGCCGCGAGCGCAGCGTGCAGATCGTCCTGCATGCGGTGTCGATTTGGCAGGCCGGTCAGGGGGTCGTGATAGGCAAGGTGGCGAAGGTCGTCTTCCACGCTCTGGCGGCGATCGGTCTCGATGCGCAGCTTGCCGAGACTTGCAGCGAGCGCCTTGGTCTGCCCGCGCAACTCGCGGCGCAGCACATCGCTCATGATCAGCGCCAATGCGAGGAAAGCCAGCGCATCGAATGTGAGGGAGCGCTGTCCGGAGCGATTGACCACTTCGGCATGCTCGGTCGCAAAGAACTGGATCGCCAGATACAAAGCCAGCGGCCACATACGCGCGTGCTGCCCGCGCCGCCACAAAGCGATGCAACAACCGAGCGCCCACACATAGCAGGCGCCCTCCAGCAGGTAATAGGCCGGTGCGATCGACGATTCGACGCTGTCGAAGTAGCTCACGCTCTCGCCCCAGTGCAGGGTCAACGGTCCGCCATAGGTGATCGCGGAATAGAGCATGCTGTTCGGCGAGAACAGGTTGATGGTGAAGAGCACGCCAAAGCCGATGCAGGCAATTGCAAACCAGCGCCGCCAGTGCCGGAGCTTCGCATACAGGCCGATGAAGCCGATTGCAGCCGGGTAAATGCTGCAGGAGAACGCCATTTGCGCGCGCACCACTTGCGCCGCCACGGCGACGGAGTGGGTCTGGTAAAGCACCGCCGTCAGCAGCAAATAGCCGGCTAGCAGTAGGCACAGGCATCCGAATGCCAGATACACGCGTTCATGGATGCGACTCGCCCCCACCAGCGCAAACTGGATTCCCGCGAAAAGGCACATGCCGCAGGCGATCCACAGGGCGGGGACATAAAGCGGCATGGGTTCAGGACATGTCGGTCGATGTCGCGCGTAGGACTGGATGGGACGCGGCGAGTATCTTCACCAAGCGATGCATGGATGCTCCTCCTGGTTGCAAACACCTGCGACGGGCAGAGCACCCGAGCACTTGAAGGGTGTCATGGCGACGCCCGGCATGCTAGCCCCACGGTTCGTGAATGAGCAGCCGTCACGCCGTTGCCAGATCGACATACTCGAACCGCGCGTCACGCAGCACCCGCTCTCCGCGCGCCAACGTCAGCGGCTCGCGCCAGAGCGGACCGGCGTAAACGCAAGTATGAAACTCGCCATTCTCTCCACAGGGGTCGCACGATGGCGGTAGGTCTTCGAGCAAAGCCGTGTCGAATTCGCGACCGCAATACGAAGCGTCGAGTTGCGTGGTATCGACGCAGCACACGATTGCGCGGTGGCCATCGGCGACGAAGCAATGCGCGAGCTGCGCGGTATCTTCGCCCCAAAGTGGAAAATGCGTGTGCCAGCCAAGGTGGGCGAGTTGTTGTTCACGGTACGCACGGATGTCGGCGAGATATAGGTCGCCGAACGCGATCGTGTCGATGTCCGGCGTTCGCGCGCGCGCTTCGGCGAGCGCTGTCGCGAATGCGGCCTCATAGGCTTCGTTCGAAGCCTGCGGCGGAATTCTCGCCTCGATCAGCGGCAATTGCAGCCGTTCGGCTTGCGCATGCAGGATGGAACGGCGCACGCCGTGGATGCTGATGCGCTCGTAGTCGGTAGTGACCGTGGTCAGCAGGCCTTCGACGCGCCAGCGCTGATCGCCGAGCAGGCGTTGCAGCGCAAGGGCGGAATCTTTGCCGCCACTCCATGCCATAAGGAGTGGCATGGTCATGCCGCGAGTCGCTGCCACAGGCGCAGGCGGTTGTTCGCCGGCATCGCGACGTCGTCGACCAGCGCAAAGCCGGCGGCCTGGGCGAGCGCGTCGACGGCGGCACCATCGCGGATGCCCATGTGTGGCACGCGTGCCTTGAGCGATGCATCGAAGTCGGCGTTGCTAGCGCTGCTGAACGCGCCATCGATATTGAAGGGGCCATAGATAGCGAGCTTGGCATCGCGCGTCGTCGCCGTTGACAACGCGGCAAAAAATGCCTCGACGTCAGGCCAACCCATGATGTGCAACGTGTTCGCGCTGAAAACCGCATCGAATGGACCGTTTGGCCACGGACCGGTCGCGACATCGAGCGTGAGCGGCGCGGGCGTGTTCGGCAACGTCGCGTCATCGAGCCACGCACGCACGCCGGGCAGGTTCTCGGCGCGATCCGAAGTTTGCCAGCAAAGGTGCAGCAGAGACGCGGCGAAATGCACCGCGTGCTGGCCGGTACCGCTGCCGACTTCGAGCACATGCCTCCGATCGGCGAAGAAGCCGCGCAGCTCAGCGAGGATCGGCTCGCGATTGCGTTCGCAAGCGGCAGAGAAGGGTTTCTCGATCATCGTTGTAGTGTGCCGCGCGCGTGACGCGAACTCCACAGGCAGCACCATCGCAGATCGGCGCTCATTGTTGGGCTGGTCTCGTGTCCGGACATGTCCCGTCCACGCAGCCAGCGCGACCGAATGCGGATCTGTACGCGACAATCCATTGTGCGATCCTAACGTGACCCATCCTGATGGACGCGCATGCTCAACCGCCTCTGGCTCGGCTTCTTCCTGACCGCCGCAACCGCGGCGCTGGCGCAATGGCTGATCGGCGGCAACGCCGGGGTGTTCGCGGCGATGGTCGCGAGCCTGTTCGACATGGCGAAGTTGTCGGTCGACGTGATGATCCTGCTGTTCGGCACGTTGACCCTGTGGCTCGGCTTCCTGCGCATTGCCGAACAGGCCGGATTGATCGACCTGCTCGCACGTGCGCTTGGGCCGCTGTTCGCACGACTGATGCCGGAGGTCCCGCGCGGACATCCGGCGATCGGCCTGATGACCTTGAACTTTGCCGCGAACATGCTCGGCCTCGACAATGCGGCGACGCCGATCGGCTTGCGCGCAATGCGCGAGTTGCAGACGCTCAATCCGAGCGCGACCACTGCAAGCAATGCGCAGATCCTGTTCCTGGTGCTCAATGCGTCGTCGCTGACCTTGTTGCCGGTGT
>JBDTWV010000204.1:0-5383 GCA_040006495.1 Dokdonella sp. | reverse complement strand
CGCGTCTACACGCCCGCCGACGATGGCGCAGTGCGGCCGCTGCTGGTCTATTTCCATGGCGGCGGGTGGACCGTCGGGAGCCTGGAAGGCTATGACACGTCGTGCCGCCGACTGGCGCTGAAAGCGAATTGCACCGTGGTGTCGGTCGGCTACCGGCTGGCCCCTGAGGATCCGTTTCCGGCGGCCGTGCACGATGCGTGGGATTCGACGACGTGGTGCATCGCCAATGCCGCGCAATTGGGTATCGACCCCAAGCGCGTCGCCGTGGGCGGCGACAGCGCGGGCGGCTCGCTCGCGGCGGTCGTGGCGCAGCAGGCGCGCGACGAAGGCGGGCCCGCGCTCGCGCTGCAAGTGCTGATCTACCCGGCGACCGACATGACCCGGGAAACCGATTCCTACGTCCGCAACGCGCAGGGCAACATGCTGACCGCCGCGGCGCTGCGTTATTTCTACGACCTCTACGTGCCCGATCCCGCGCAGCGATCCGACTGGCGCGCCTCGCCGCTGCTGCGGCCGTCGCTCAAGGGCGTGGCGCCGGCGCTGATCATCAGCGCCGAGCACGATCCGCTGGTCGATGAGAACGAGGCCTACGCGGTGCGGCTCAAGGCCGAGGGCGTGTCCACCGACTATGTCTGCTTCCCGGGGATGATCCACCCATTCTTTACGCTGGGTGCGGTGATCGACGACGCGGCAAAAGCCGAAGACCTGATTGCCGCGGCGATCGCGCGTATGTGATGATTTGACCTGATGATGTCGCCGCGTAGGCGGTATGGCCGCCGATGCGTTTGGTGCGTCATTCAGTCCGCACGTGTTGGCGCTGGCGCGAACATCGCAATTCTTTGTCAGATCTGCAAGTACTGCCTCCACCAAGTGTAGTCGGGGGAGTCCTTGTGGGGACTAAACCGCGCTAATACTGCAATGCGCCCTATGACTTCATGCAACCGCGCCGCATTTCCGGGGTTTAGCCGCCCCCAAGATTGAAGTATGTTCGGCGTTGATGTCGTTCGAACGGCAACGTCGGGCCGCTGAGCAACCTTGATAGCCTTGCGGTCATCGGTCAGAAGCACCAAGCCACGATGCTTTGCGATGGTTAGCGCTTGCGCCTCACCATCATCGACTTCGGTGGCGAAGTTCACATAATCCTCAATCTCCTGTTCAGTTTCCGGGCGCGCGGGAAGCCAAAGCCCAAGTTGCGTCAGCGCATTCATGTCAAGCGGAACCATTTGAGGGGTGCCATCCCGACCAAACTCGCGCGTGAATTCCGCCTCGTTAAGCACGGCCGCGCAGATATGCCAAGTCTGGCGAAAATCACGCAATTCTTTTAGCCCACCCCAGCCTGCATAAAGATTGATCAAGGAACAACAATCAATGACGTGGTCATCCATCCGCACTTATCCCGCAATATCGGACAGAAGCGAGTGCGTAAGCGAGAGCGGCACCAGCGACTGCGTTCCATCGCCGTCATCAGCGGTTGCCGAGCATAGCTCGACAATTTCTCGGGCTTCAATTCTCGAACAACGCAAGAGCCTTGCCAGTTGCCCCTCGCTGATCTTTTCATCCACGAACGCCTGGACCGCCAGTAGCTTGTACCGCTGTGGAAATGGCTCACCCGAGTCATCATCATGCGACTTGTAAATGCCGGCTTCCTGTTTCAAGGTCCGGACAGGCACGCGCGACTCACTTATCCGGTCCCAACTGCCGCGAGGAATTAGGCCCAGTGATTCGACGCGCAGTGCCATCGCCATCAGCGAGACGGCAAAGTAGTCCGCCATGTGACACAGGTCTCCTACTTTGAAATCTCGAGTGCGCTCCACCTCCTCATAAAAACGGCGCTGAACGCCGGCCTCGGGCATCAGAAAGGCTGCAGCGAATGCATCGGCGAATCGCTCTCCTTCAGGTTTACGCTGCATTGGCCTTAGGTAATCCACCCCCGGACGATCCCGGTCCGCCAGGAAATGGCCGTACTCGTGCGCAATCGTCCAGTGCCGCCGTTCCCTGGGGTGAGCGCGATTGACAAGGATGCAGTAACCGAACCCTGGCACGAACACGTAGAGCCCGGCGAGATTCGAGTGAAGCTTGTCCACAAACACATGAAGCCCCGCTTCCTCCAGAACCTTGCGGGGCGTGTAGATCGGCTGATGCGCGCCTAGATTCAACCTGGCTCGCTCTTCTTGTGCGCAATGTTCGGCAAACCGTTCAATTGGTCCAGGTCCAATCCGTACCGGAGGCGGAAAATGGGAAACCGCGTTCGTGTTCACCAACCCTTCCAGATACTGATAGTCGTCGATATAAGCGGACAGCAGTTCAACAGCGGCCTCAAGTCCCTGTCCCCCATCCGATGAAACATCAAGGATTGAGCGCAGATGGGGGCGCAAGGGTTGGGATCGTGAATCGCTGCGAAGAAGCGTATTCAGCGGTACTTTGTAAAGCTCCGCAAGACTTACCAGTTCTTCTGGCTTGGGACGGCGCGCCGCCTTCTCAATGGCAATGTATGTCGGGCGGCTAATTTTTAATTGGCTTGCCGCCGCCTCCTGCGTCACGTTGGCCGCCTTTCTCGCTGCAGTGAGCCGTTCAGCAAGACCGGCAATGTCGACGCTTTCGTACTTCATGGCGCTACCTCGCTTCCCATTGCAGTGCTTTCGGGCATCGAAATCGAAATTGGTCTGTAGTGTCTCGAGAATGGGGGACCAAAGGTACGCAGTACCTCATGGGAATGTCGCACCTGCAATTCAATAATTTTTTCGTCTTGTTCAGGAGGTATTCCCGTCAAGCGCAAATGATTGATCATGCGGCGCCGGACACTTGGCGAGCGTTCAATCCATTTCGCAGCGTCTAGTTGATACAGGTGCAAGTAATCCGACTCGTCCAAAGTATCTAGCGGCTCAACAAGTGCGTTCGTTTGATAACTATCCAGCCGCTCTTCGATGCCTGCAGCCGCAAAGGCTTGACGGCGTTCAATACATGCCGCGCAACGTCCGCAGTGCGTCTTTCCAAACTGTCTGAGCGAGGCGTGTACGCAGGATCTTGATTCCTGTGCCCATATTGCCAATTCGGGAGTGCGCAGTTGCTGCATCATCTCTGCCTTGGTACTACTCTCAAAAGGCAATTTGAAACGGATGGGGCTTTCAGTAACTTGCGTCGATAGTTCGGACATCAGGCGCAGAAACGTCGGATGTGCGCCGCGCGTTGTTAGTCCGCTGCCCAACATACCCGTCATTAGCGGCAAGTTGATGGCACCCACGCCGTTCTCAAACATCTCAATGTCTTCGACTCCGTAGGCTTTTGCGGCGATGGCAGCAGCTGCGCAGAAGAAGAAGGCGCGAGTGCGCTGCGTCTTCTCCTGTTGTCTCATACGTCTGGACTTGCCACCCTCCAAGGAAGTCGTTAGCGTTGAATGCATAACCCTGACAGGTCCCCCTTTGGAATCGAAAACCAAGCCGTCCAATGCCCTTCGTCGCTCATTCCCATTTAGTTGCTCGCGTACACGACGGTGCAATCCAGACTGGTGTCCTACTGTCACCAGCATGAAATCGTTCGCGCCTTGAAGTATCCTATTCGCCAAACCGACAGCTGAATCGAGACCGCCGCTATAAAGGGCGGCATGTCGCGGATGGAAAGGTCGTGGCAGGTCCAGAAAGTCCTGATGACCCAAGTCACCCGGTACGCGTTGCATCTGCTCAAAATCAAGCGACCAGTCGTCGTCGGTCAGGAATGACAGCACCGCAGTAAGAGATTCACTAATTTCAGATTGCTTCCAGAAGACGAAATCGTGAACCTCAAAGACCAGATGCAGCTTGCGAATTCCTTCCTCGTTGTGGCCGCGCTTCTTGCGTTTCGAGATGCGATCTACAACGTACGTGCCAGACGCAATGCGTAGCAGATCCAAACACCGATGTGATGGCAACGTCAACAACGCCTTAAAGAATCCGTCGGCGTTTAGCTTTGCGGATTGCTTTACCGCGCCTTCGACGTACACATGATCCGCGGTCCCCGAAATTCGATATTGTTCAGCCATTGGGAGACTCACGCGGCTGTATTTCCGCCGGCCTCAACAACGATAACGAGACCAATGACGCAGCAGATAATTGTACTTCTGGGGCGCTTCGCGTTCGTCTGATTGGCTCATTCTGTAGAGAAGCTACCAGGATGCGAACGATTTCCGGCTTGCACGCTTCGAGTCTTGCCGCGGCCCCGTGCTCCAGCTCGGCAAAGCGATCGCGATCGGTGTTGCTTTGCCTGACCGCGTATCGATTCGCCTTATCGATCAGACCATCGATTAGCAATTCGGAAATTTTTTGGCCGACGATCAGAGGATTCGTTGATTTGGTAATGCGATAGGCGCGTTCGACGCACTTCGCCATTGCACCGTATTTCAAGTTAGCAACTGCGTCTTGCAAGGCTTGGCGATCCGAGCCACAGGCTTTCAATACCGCAGGGAGTGGTGCGCGGCGAAGATTGCCTCCTAGGCGAATTGGGAACTCCGCTACCAAAGGCTCGGCGACTTCGGAGCCGCTGAGATTGGGATCAGCAAGAGCCTCGCGCCACTGGCGATAGTGACGACGATTACCCACGTCCAATACTTCGTTCTCGGCCATTTTCTATCCCACCCAGATCGATTCGTTTGCAGTTTATAGCTGGAATATTTTTATGTCAAGTTAGTTATTGTCTAATTATTTACTTTGTCAAAACACGGCGTTGTCGGTGAGAGATAGGAATTTAACGCCACCTCGGTCAGTGTCTCGCCCCGGACGGGCTGCCAGCACCCGTAGTAACGATGGCGATGTTGGCGCGGTGACGGAATCAGCGCCGCGAGACGATTCGGAACTCCAGAGGCGCTGACACTGCCACCCGGGCAAGGTATCCACGCCGCAGCGGCCAGAACTCTGATCGTCACAGGTAACGCCGAAAGTTCCGCGAACTACTTTACGAGCGTAGAAAGGTCTTCCCGGGAGACGTTATGTCGCTTAAGATGTAGCGCATGAATGCCTCCGGCCTCAGCGCCACGTCCCGCGAACAGCTCAGCAAGCTGCTGCGCGACGGCCCATCCGTTCTGACGGCCGGCGATGCCGCCGACGCCCTTGGGATGACGCACACCGTCGCGGCGCGCAAGCTGGCGGCCTGGTCTCGCGCCGGTTGGCTGGCACGCGTCAGACGCGGAGCCTACGTACCGGTGCCCATCGAGTCAGCGTCGACCGACATCGCGTTGGATGATCCGTGGTCGGTTGCCACCGCGGTGTTCGCCCCTTGCTACATCGGCTGCTGGTCCGCCGCCGAGCACTGGGGCCTCACCGAGCAGATTTTCCGTTCGCTCTGCGTGATGACCACCACTCGCCCGCGCAACCGCAAGCCAGTTCTCCGCAAGGCACGCTTCGAGCTTCACACC
>JBDTWV010000203.1:0-5389 GCA_040006495.1 Dokdonella sp. | reverse complement strand
TGATCCATGGCATCGACTGCGCCGAGGTAGAGCGCGCTGGCGTACATCATCGCCTGCATCGTGCCGAACCCCGCGACGATGAGTCGCTTCAGTGCCGCGCGCGATTCGCGTTTGCGCGAATCGTCGAGGGCGGCGGCGTCCAGTGGCAGCGCGCGATAGCCGGTGCGGGCGAGCGCATCAACGACCTGCGCCAGCGTGCAGCGTACGCCGTCCCAGACGATGCGCGCGCGCCGTGCGCTGGCGTTGACCTGTACGTCGGTTACGCCAGGCAGCGCACCAAGCGAGCGTTCGATCAGCCAAACGCAGGCTGAGCAACGCACGCCTTCAACGAGCACGATCGCTTCCTGGCGACCCGCGCCGAGATCGCGCACGACGTGTCGCGCTAGTTCGGGGCGCGCCCACGCCGCACTGCTGCGTTCGCTCTCGGCGCGTTCCGGCGCGCGTTGCGCAGGCACACTGCGCAAGCGGTAGTAGTCGCCGAGACCGAGCTGGTCGATCCATTCTGCGGCGGCGCGACAGCCATGGCAGCACACCGGGTGGGTGACGTCGGCGACGATTGCAGATGGCGCGTTCGCGGGCAACGGCTCGCCGCAATGCCAGCATGCGACCGCTGCGGCGTTCATTGCGCGGTCCGCGGAGGATCAGTCGGCGCCTTCGGGTGCGCCAGCGGAACCCGGAATACTTCGCCGCCTGCCGTGGGCACCGGTGTGTCGGCGTGACGAGCGCCGAGCACGATCATCCACACGCAACCGGCCAGCGACGCGGCGAACAGCAGCAGCCCTAGCCAGACGACCGGTTGGCGATACCAATCGCCGCTGCGCTTGCAGTCAGTGTCGGGTCTTCTCATTTCCGTGCGATTGCGCGTAAACCCAAGCCGCTGTCAAGCGCGCGTCGTTCTCGCCGAGGCGCGTGCGCCAAGCCGGCATGACACCACTGCGGCCGTTGCGGATGGTTTCCTCGATCGTGGCAAGGTCGCCACCGTAGAGCCAGGTCGTATCGGTGAGGTTAGGCGCACCAAGTGCCGGGTTGCCGGTTCCGCTCGGGCCATGGCAAGCGGCACAGACCGCGAACAATGGCTTGCCCGCCGCCGCGCGAATTGATGAATGCTCCGCACCGGACAGGCTCAGCACATAATTGGCCAGATCGTCGAGTCCTTTCTGATCGAAACTCGCACCGAGTGCCGGCATGGCACCGTGGCGACCGTCGAGGATGCTGGTCATGATCGCATCGCCCGTGCCTCCGTAGAGCCAGTCGGAGTCGGTGAGATTGGGCGCGCCCAGCAATGGATTGCCATGCCCTTCGCGGCCATGGCATGCGGCACAGTTGTCGATGAAAAGACGTTGGCCCATGCGGGTCGCTTCCGAGTCCATCGCAAGTTGTTCGATCGAGAGCGATTTGAAGCGGTCCAGAACGGGATCGAGCTTGGCGTCATTCGCTGCCGTGTCACGCGCCAGTTCTCCGTGCGAGGTCCAATTGAGCGCACCCTTGTGCGCGCCGAATCCTGGATACAGGTACAGATAGGTAAACGCGGCAATGAACAGGCCCGCAGACATCAAAACCCACCACAGCGGCAGCTTGTGAACACCCTCAAGGATGGTGCCGTGTGCCCAGATGTGACCCGTGGTGCCATCGGGGAGGGTCGGAATCTTCACCCGTGTACCCCAGACGAAAAGGAACAGCGACACCCCCATATTGAAAACGATCAGGAATATTATCCAGCCGGACCAGAATGCAGTCATGGTTGATCCTCGTCTTCCATCGGCAGACGCGACAGCGCGTCGAACTTCTTTTTGTGGCGCTTGTTCCACAGCCAGATCCAGGTGCCGATGAAGCTGACCAGCATGAGGATGATCATCACGCCGGCAATGTCTCCCCAAATCGGATTCATGGCGTGGCTCCCTCGGCGGCTGCGGCCGTATCTTTCGACAATGGGTGCGCTTCGTTGGCGATGCCCAGCCCCTGCAGGTACGCGATGATCGCCTCCATTTCGGTATGCCCGCTGACAGCTGCGGCTGCGCCTGCGACATCGGCGTCGGTGTACGGATCGCCGAGCATGCGCAGCACTTTCATCTTCTTGGTGATTTCGACCGGATCGACCAGCGCCTGCGACAGCCACGGATAACCCGGCATGTTCGACTCGGGCGCTACCGAGCGCGGTGCTTTCAAGTGGATACGCTGCCATTCGTCACTGTATTTGCCGCCTACGCGCGCGAGATCCGGACCCGTGCGTTTGGAACCCCACTGAAACGGGCGGTCGTAGACTGATTCGCTCGCAATGGAGTAGTGCCCATAGCGTTGGGTTTCAGCCTGCAACGCGCGGATCATCTGTGAGTGACACAGGTAGCAGCCTTCGCGCACATAGATGTCTTTGCCGGCCAACCGCAACGCATCGTACGGTTTGACGCCATCCGCCGGATGCACCTTGTGCGCTTCAATGAACAAGGGGGTGATCTCGGCGAGTCCGCCGAGCGACACCATGATCGCGATCAGGATGCCGAGCAGGCCGACATGCTTCTCGATGACCTCGAAATACTTGTATCCACCGAACATCGTGTTCTCCTTAGACCGCGGCGGGCAGCGGCGCCGGTACCTGATCCTGGATTGGCTCCGGGATCGGCACCGGAATCGGCTTGATCAGATGCGCGCGCGCATCCGATGCGGTGTGCCACAGGTTCCACGCCATCACGACCATGCCAGACAACACCAGTACGCCACCAAACCAGCGGATTGCGTACAGCGGCTTGATCGCAATCAGGCTGTCGATGAACGCATAGGTCAGCGAACCATCCGTATTCGTCGCGCGCCACATCAGGCCTTCAGTGACGCCGGCGACCCACATTGCCAGCACGTACAAAAGCAAGCCGATGGTGTGCAGCCAGAAATGAACGTTCATCGCGCGATGCGAATGCATGGCCGGGCGACCCAGTGCACGCGGCGCCATCGCGTACAGCGAACCGATCGTGATCATCGCCACCCAGCCGAGCGAGCCGGAATGAACGTGCGCGATCGTCCAGTCGGTGTAGTGCGAGAGTGAGTTCACCGTCTTGATCGCCATCATCGAACCCTCGAAGGTCGAGGCGGCGTAGAACACCAGCGAAAGCACCATGAACTTCGCGGCCGGATCATCCTTCAAGCGATGCCATGAGCCGTTGAACGTGAGCAGACCGTTGGCGGCCGAACCCCAGCTTGGCATCAACAGCACCAACGAGAACGCCATGCCAACGGATTGCACCCAGTCCGGCAGCGCGGTGTACATCAAGTGGTGCGCACCGGCCCACATGTAGACCGAGATCAGTGCCCAGAAATTGACAATCGAGAAGCGGTAGCTCCACAGGGGTTGCTTGGCCTGGCGCGGCACGAAGTAATACATCATGCCGAGGAACCCGGCGGTCAGGAAAAACGCGACTGCGTTATGTCCGTACCACCACTGCACCATCGCATCGACCACGCCCGAATAGATCGGATACGACTTGAACAGCGAGACCGGGATAGCGATGTTGTTGACGATATGGAGCAGGCCAACCGCGATGATGAACGCACCGTAATACCAATTCGAGACATAGATGTGTTTGATGCGCCGCCGCGCCAGCGTGCCGAAAAACACCACGCCAAACGACACCCACACCACCGCGATCAGGATGTCGATGAACCATTCCGGTTCTGCGTATTCCTTGCTCTGGGTGATGCCCAGCGGCATCGTCGTCATTGCCAGCACGCAGATCAGTTGCCAGCCCCAGAACGTCATGTTCGCCAGGCGGTCGTAAGCGAGGCGCACATGGCCGGTGCGCTGCACGACGTAGTAGCACGTGCCCATCAGTGCCGATCCACCAAACGCAAAAATCACACCGAACGTGTGATCGGGCCTGAGCCGACTGAAAGTCAGCCACGGGATATCGAAATTGAAGATGGGCCACGCCAGCTCGGCGGCGATGTAGACGCCAATCGACATGCCGATGACGCCCCACACCGCAGCTGCCAGTAGGAACAGGCGCACCACATGATCGTTGTAGGTTTCGGTGTTTGGCATTGAGGATCCTGGACGGGCAACCGGAGAATTGTCCGGAATCATGCACTGGCTGCGTTGATCCATGTCAAGGCAAGATGTCGCAGCATGCGGTTGAGTTGAGGCAAATTGTCGCGACAGACGGGTTCCTGTGCGCGATGTAGCGCGCTAGGATGCCGGATTGTTCGACGGGGAATGTCATGGGCCACGCAACCACCGGTATGCGCGATACCGAGCTCGATGCGCTCTGCGCGGGTTGGCCCGGCGTTACCCGTTCGATCAAATGGGAGGTCGACCTGGTCTACAGCGTCGCCAACAAGATGTTCGCGGTGCTGTGCACGCTCGGCCCCGAGCGCGGCCGTCTCTCGTTCAAGGTCGAACCCGATCGTTTCCTCGAATTGACCGGCCAACCCGGCATGGCACCCGCACCCTACACGGCGCGTTCGTTCTGGATCAGCGTGACTGAGCCGGAGCGGTTCTCTCAGGACGAGCTCGCTGCGTTCGTGCGCAGGTCACACGACCTGGTGCGCGACAAGCTGCCGAAGAAGACCAAGGCTGCACTGGGTGGCTAAGGCAATTTGGCCGCATTTATCCTGTCCGCACAGAGCATCATCGTGACCGCCGATCAATTCCGCCGCGCTGCACTGGCACTGCCTGAGGCGATCGAGAGCGCGCACATGGGTCGCCCGGACTTCCGAGTGCGCACGAAGATCTTTGCGACACTTGGGACCGATCGTGGCGTGCTGAAATTCACGCTTGAACAACAAGAACTGTTCGTGCGTGTCGATCCGGCTGCGTTCGCGCCGGTAGCCGGCGGCTGGGGTCGCAAGGGATGGACGCAGCTGCAGCTTGTTGCCGCCAAATCCGGAATCGTTCGCGACGCGCTCACGCTTGCATGGCGCAATGTTGCGCCGAAGAAACTCGCCACCGCGCTCGATGCCGCCGCGACCGCCGGCTGATTTTTTAAGGGAACGAAACGACGCATGTCAGGCAAGGCCGATTCGCTCAAGACCATTTTCTATGCACTCGGCGCGAACTTCGCGATTTTCCTCGCCAAGGCGTTCGCGGCGTTCGTGACGGGCTCCGGCGCGATGACCGCCGAAGCCGTGCATTCGCTGGCCGACTGCGGCAACCAGTGCCTGCTGCTGCTCGGTCTCAAGGACGCGAAAGCGCCGGCGTCGCCGGACCATCCGCTCGGTCACGGCAAGGCGATCTATTTCTGGTCGTTCCTGGTCGCGCTGCTGCTGTTCTCGGTGGGCGGCGCGTTCTCGATCTACGAAGGCATCCACAAGCTGAACGATCCAGAGCCGCTGAAGTGGCCGTGGCTCGCGATCGGCGTGCTGGCGTTCGGCATAGTCGCCGAGAGTTTCTCGATGTGGGGCTGCT
>JBDTWV010000202.1:0-5407 GCA_040006495.1 Dokdonella sp. | reverse complement strand
GTGCTATTGGTCACGGTCAGTGTGCCGGTGTAGGAATAGATTCCGCCGCCGTCATTGGTTGCCGTATTGCCGCTGATCGTGCTGTCGGTCAGGGTCAGTGTTCCCACGTACGGATAGATTCCGCCGCCGCGCCCGGCGGTTGCTGAATTGCCGCTGATCGTGCTGTTGGTCAGGATCAGCGTGCCGCTCGAGGAATAGATTCCGCCACCGTATTGCGCGGAATTGTTGCTGACCGTGCTGTCGGTCAGGGCCAGCGTGCCATTGGTGGAATAGATTCCGCCGCCGCCCCTTGCAGAGTTGCCGCTGACCGTGCTGTCGACCAGGGTCAGGTTTGCCGCTGGGATGCAAACGCCGCCGCCTGCAGGGTAGCCGTTGCAGGTGGCGGCGGCGTTGCCTTGACTCAAGGTCAGGCCGTTCAGCGTGAGCGATGAACCGGTGGCGGCGGTGTCGCGTACGATGCCGAAGGCGTTGGTCGCTGTCGCCGAGCGCGTGATCGTGATGCCGCCGGGGTATTGGCCCGCACCGCCACCGCGCCAGGCGCTCGCGTCGATGGTCAGGTTGGCGGCAGTGATGACCAGCGTGCCGCCGATGGAGCCGGTGCTATCTGCCGAATCGGCCAGCGTGACCGTGCCCGGCGTCGTGGCGCCTGACGGCGTGTTGAAGCTGGACGCAGCGAACGTGATCGTGTCGTTCGTGCCGAAGGCATCACCGGGCACCGAGTTCGTGCAGCTGCCTTGGAGCGATAGAGGGGCGTTCATCGACACGATCGCCTGGCGCAAGGTGCAGGTATTCGCCGCGGCCAGCGCGGTGTCGTCGGGCGAGGTGACAACGATCGTCGCCGCGTTGACGGCCATTGGCGTCAGGCCGATCAGCAGGGCGGCCGCAAGCGCTTGGTGCAATCGGGTCGAGCGCAATGCGCTAGCCGGCCGAGTGGATGCCTTGGATACTGTCAGCGACATGGTGCGTTTTCCTTGATGATTGTGATGATCAATCCGATGGGGATGCCGTGCGCCGGGTCGAGGCGACCTTTACTTCTACCTATCCGTTTCGATTGCGGCAGGCGCGTCCTGCGCTGGACAACGTCCAACGAAGGATATACCTGCTGGTACCGTGCGTGTGGCCGCTACGGCACTGGCCTGCCGTCGAAGCCGTCGGTGAAGATAGCGTTCACGGCCTCAAACCCGACGATGTCTTGCCGGCGCGCGTCGTCGCGCTCGGCCCAGCCCGAGCATGTCGAGGTCAGAATAAAAACACCTCGGATCGCCATCGCCGATCGGGAGTGCGATATGGCCCGAGTCGAAGCCGAGCAAGGCGGCGTCGAAACTTTGCCAGCGCCTCTCTACGCAAGCCTGCGCCAACGCGTGCGGAACGAAGATCTGATCCTTGTCAGCACATCCGGGTGCGTAGGCGCGCCCGTCGCCAACGAGTGTCGCGATGCCTACCGCGCTGCCGAGCACGGCGACGAGCAAGGCGTGTTCAATGCAATCGCCCTCCGGCTTGCGCGCGACTTCTTGGGCGCATGCGCAGCCTACGGCGAGTGTCTTGTTGTGAGTGCAGCCGCGCACGAATGGCTGCCGAAGAGCTTGGCGTGCCGACCTCGCCATATCGCTTCGTCGACACGCCTGAGGAGTCTCGCGCCGCGATCGACGCCATCGGCCTGACGTTCGTGATCAAGCCGGTCATGAGCAGTTCGGGCAAGGGCCAGAGCACGGTGCGCGATGTGCAAGAAGTCGATGCGGCGTGAGACTACGCGCAATCCGGCGGTCGCGCAGGGCAGGGGCGTTGCATTGTTGGGGGCTTCGTCGATTTCGATTACGAGATCACGCTGCTGACCGTGCGCCATGTCGGCGCAACGAGCTTTTGCGCGCCGATCGGGCATCGCCAGGAACACGGCGACTATCGGTCGTGGCAGCCGCGGCCGATGAGTGAAGCCGCGCTCGTCGAGGCACAGGCCCAAGCCGCCGCCGTTACTGGAGCGCGCGGCGGGCGCGGCGTGTTCGGCGTCGAGTTCTTCGTCAAGGGCGACGCAGTGGTGTTCTCCGAAGTCAGTCCACGTCCGCACGATACCGGCCGATGGGGAGCAATTGAACGGAAAGGACAGCGGTGAGTGCCTCAATGTGCTGCTGGAAATTGCGCGTCGCCGTCTGCTGATCGGCGTAGCCGACCGCGCGCTTGCGCTGCTGCGCCAAATCGTCCAGCTACGCGCCAGCGCTACGAGGCGCAACGCCCGCGCGTCCTCTAAGCCAAGACCTTGCTCTGCTCGACCCGGGGGGGCGATGTCGTACAGGCGCAGAGCGAGCTCAATCGCATTGAAGTACCCAACGCGAAAGACGATGTCTGGGTGCGCGCCGACTGCACTGCGCGATGAGGGATCGGCGTTGCAGTAGCTGCACGGGGCTGGTGCGCTGCATCCGCAAACTGCGCGGATCGGTCTGTCATTCGCTCGCGATGTGCACGCCGCCGGCCGAATTTCACAAGCCGATGAGCTGGAAAACGATCTGCGCGCGGTGTTCGACGTGCATTTCCAGTCTACTCGACATTTGGCAGCGAAAACGCGGTCTTATGAGCAGGGCGCTATCACCGCACGCATGTGGCGGCCACTGTTCGTCGTCAACTTTTCAAAGGATCGGAGCGAACGGATATTTTGGGTGCGTCAAGCTCGACCCAAGCGCCGCCGCGCAGCACTTCGAGCGGCCGATAGCGCGTCTTGTAGTGCATCTTGCGGTGGCCATCGATCCAGAAACCCAAATACACGTGCGCCAGTTCGCGTTCGCGCGCGAGGTGTAGCTGGCTGAGTATCGCGAAGGTGCCGAGGCCTCGGCCAATTTCGTCCGGATCGAAAAACGTATAAACGGCTGAGAGTCCACTCGCGCAAAAGTCGGTGACCGCGATGGCGATCAGTCGGTTGTCGCGGCGGAACTCGATGAACCGGGTAGGGCTCCACGCGGTATAGAGGAAGCGCGCGAAATCCTCGGGACGCGCGTCATCCATGCCGCCCAAAGGGTGGCGAGCGCACAGGTAGCGCTGGTAGAGCGCGAAATACTCGTCGGTGTAGTGGGCGTCCACGATGCTGACGCGAAGATCGGTGTTGCGTGCGAGGCAGCGGCGTTGGCTGCGGTTGGGGTGGAAGCGTTCGACCGGGACGCGACACGCGACGCATGCGTGGCATGCGCCACATTGCGGGTGGTAGACGTGGCCGCCGGCGCGCCGGTAGCCGCGCTGTACGGCCAGATCGTAAATCATCGGCAGTTGCGGCGCGCTTGGATCGATGACGATGTTCTGCGCCGAACGGTCGCTGAAATAACCGCATGGATGCGGCAAGGTCTGGAAGAGGCGGACGACATCCGAACGCATGCTGCTGATTCTACGCCCGCCGGAAGATTTGCGAGCGCCAGCGTTCGACGATTGGTTGGGCCTACCAGTGGAACTGGCTGATCGCGATCAATGCAGCAACTCCGCCAATCAACGCCAAGGTCACGAGTTTGACCCGCATCGAGAGGCGGCGGTGCCCGCGCGTTTCGCCGACGCCGCGCGCCTCGGCAAGTTCATCTGCGAAGCGGGTAGCAGGCTCGAGTCCTGCGTCGCGCAAGACTTGCCGCGCGCGGGTCTGGTCCTCGGAACGCACGACCGAAACCTGTGGCCACGTGTCGCGGTTGCCCCTCTCCGTATAGCTGAAGCGCTTCCAGTCTGCGCGCTGCCAGGTCTGGCGATTGCTGATTGAGGTCGCGATACCGTTCGCGGACATCAACGCAACCACGCGGTCGACGTTTTCCATGCGGGGCGATGTATAGATCTGACGCATACCGAGAGCCTAGTCCGTTTCCGGGCGCAGGCGGATCAGGCCTTCCTGCGCGGTCGAAGCGACCAGGCGGCCGTCCTCGCTGTAGATCATGCCGCGCGCCAGACCGCGGCCGCCCTGCGCGGTCGGGCTGTCGCACGAGTACAGCAGCCACTCGTCGGCCCGGAACGGGCGATGGAACCACAATGCGTGATCGAGGCTCGCGACCTGCACGTTGCGCTGCAGGAACGAAATTCCGTGCGGGAACATCGTCGTCCCGATCAGGTGGAAATCCGATGCATACGCGAGCAGCGCACGATGCAATGCCGGGTTGTCCGGCGCGCGGCTCGACAGGCGGAACCAGACCTGCTGGAACGGTGGCCGTTTCGGCGGATTGAGGTCGTCGCGCGGATAGACGTGGCGAAACTCGAATGGCCCGGAACGCCCGAACCAACGTTGCAGCTTCGGTGGCAACTTGGCGAGCGCGTCCGCCGGTAGCCCCGCGTCCGGTTCGATGTCTGCGGGTTTGGGTACGCTCGGCATCGGTAGCTGGTGTTCGACGCCGGTCTCCTCGACCTGGAACGACGCCGCGAAGTTGAAAATTGCCTGGCCGTGCTGAATCGCAGTCACCCGACGCATCGAGAAACTGCCGCCATCGCGGGTACGCTCGACGTGATAGATGATCGGTTTTTCGATATCCCCGGCGCGCAGGAAGTAGGCGTGCAGCGAATGTGCGCTGCGGTCGCCATCGACCGTCTGTTGCGCTGCCGACAACGCCTGCCCGAGCACCTGGCCACCGAACACATAGCGTGTGCCGATGTCGCGGCTCTCGCCGCGGAACAGGTTGTCTTCGAGGCGTTCGAGCTGGAGCAGGGAAAGTAGTTCGTCGACGGCGGATAGGGTCATGGGCATGTGTGTTGGCAGAACAATGCGTGAGTATAGACGGCTCGGAATTGGGAATCGGCGGTCGTTCTCTCTTCTCCCGGAGCGAGAAGTGAAACTGGCTAGGGCTCTTGGGAGCGCATACGTTCGAGGCCGCTGCCTTCGACTACCTCGGCCCATGGGAACAAGGGGCCCGGATCCTGCCGTCGGCGCAGGAGTTTGGCCGGATCGTCGCTGGCCGCTTCCATGCGGCGATCGAGATCCTCATGGCCGGCGATCCAGTGAAGGTTTGCGTGATCGTTGCGCAATTGCGCCAGCAGCGCGCGCAACGAGTCGATCTGTGCTTTCGTGTAAGCCACGGTGAAGGCCTGATAGCGACTGTCGCCCCAATGTGGATAGCGTCCGATGTTGACCAACTCGATACCGATCGAGCGCGGGTTGTAGCTGAACGTGTGGTTGGCGACGCGATTGTCGGCGACGAATCGGAACACCTTGCCTTCGCGATCAATGTAGTAGTGGCCGCTGTTGCCGGTTCGCGTGCCGGAGTAGTGGATCCGTTCGCCGAACTCGCGCGCCATCGTCATGTCCGGCAATTCGGTGCAATGGATCACGACAAGGTCGATGGCCGATGATGGGCGCTCAGCGAGGCGCTCCTCATAGGGCAGCGGCCAATCCTGGATCGCAAGTGTGGGCATACGTGATTTCCCGGAGGTGGTTGGCGCTGCGCGAGCGGCGTCGGAGGGGGCG
>JBDTWV010000201.1:0-5416 GCA_040006495.1 Dokdonella sp. | reverse complement strand
GCGCAGACCAACGACAACCCGGTCTATTACATCCAGTACGCGCATGCGCGCGTCGCCAGCGTGATGCGCCAACTGGACGAACGCGGCCTCAAGTGGAATCGCGGCAACGGCCTGGCGCAGCTTGCGAAGCTCGACAGCGAACACGAGCAGGGGCTGATGATGGAGCTGTCGCGCTATGCAGAAGTTGTCGAAGCGGCCGGCGCGAACCTCGAACCGCATCTGATCGCCACCTACTTGCGCTAGCTCAGCGCCGCGTTCCATGCGTACTACAACACGCATCATTTCATCGTCGACGACGCGGACGTGCGCGACGCGCGACTGGCATTGGCAACCGCCGTGCGCCAGGTATTGGCGAACGGCCTCGATCTGCTCGGCGTATCCGCCCCGGAGAGCATGTAATGGCTGGAAAAAAGAATGGGCGCCAGGCGACCCGTGGTGGCAACGGCAATCAGAAGCCGGCATGGGTATGGGTGCTGGTCGGCGTGTTCCTCGGCGTCGGATTGATGCTGTTGGTGCTGGCCAAAGACTGGGCGCCGCTGCTGCGCAAGAAAAATTTGCCGCAACCGAATGCAGAGGCCACCGCACCGCGCGAAAGCGAACCGCCGGTGGCTGAGGCGAAGCCGAAGAAGAACTACGATTTCTATCAGGTGCTGCCGGAAGCGGAGGTCGTGATTCCGGATGCCGAGCTGTCCGCAAAAGCGAAAGCAGAGCAGCAGGCGCGCGCGAATCCGTCCGCGACGCCGACGAATCCGGCCGCCAATCCGGCGCCGGGTTCCACCGTCGCAACCGCAGCGCCACGCTATGTCTTGCAGGCCGGTTCGTATCCAGACCCGAAGGCTGCCGACGAGGCCAAGGCCAAACTCGCAATGGCCGGCTTTGTCGCGCAGGTGCAGCCGGTCACGATCAACGGCAAAACCTGGCACCGCGTGCGCCTCGGCCCCTATGCGACCGCGAGCGAATTGGAAGCGGCGAAGCGCACGCTCAGCGACAACGGCATCAGTGCAATCGCGCTGAAGGAACAGCCCGCGCAGTAGGTGCGAATATCCACTGTCGCCGTCGCGACAAGACATGCTGAGAACCGCGGAAGCAGGCTTGTTGTGGGTCGGCGTTGCAGCGTCGGCGCCACGCCGACTAGCCCGAGCGTTGGCATGATCCATATCCTGAGGTGCATGGCATGAAGATCGTCGGTCTGATCGGTGGAATGAGCTGGGAATCCACCGTTACCTACTATCGTCTGATCAACGAGACGATCAAGCAGCGTCTCGGCGGCCTTCACTCGGCAAAGATCGTGCTCTACAGCGTCGACTTCCATGATATCGAGCGATTGCAACGTTCCGGCGACTGGGCTGCTTCCGGCGAAATTCTTGCCCAGGCCGCTCGCGCGCTTGAAAAGGCGGGCGCGGAGTTCATCGTGCTTTGCACGAACACGATGCACAAGGTCGCGGCATCGATTGAGTCAGTCGTGCGCATTCCCTTGCTCCACATTGCCGACGCGACCGGGCAAGCCATCACGCAACACGGCTTGACGAAGATCGGCCTGCTGGGCACGCGTTTCACCATGGAGCAGGCGTTCTATCGGGATCGACTGCGTGACCGGCATGGCCTTGATGTGCTCATCCCGAATCAGGGCGACCGCGACGTCGTGCATCGCATCATCTATGAAGAGCTGTGTCTCGGGCAGGTTCGACTCGAATCGCGCGCCGAGTACAGAAGGGTCATCGCCAACCTCGTCGCCGAAGGAGCGCAAGGAGTCATCCTCGGCTGCACCGAGATCTCGCTTCTGGTCGGACAGGATGACTCGCAAGTTCCGCTATTCGACACTACGAGCATCCACGCGCGCATGGCAGTCGAATGGGCACTGTCGGATGCGATCTTGGCTACGACAATTGCCAGTCCAGCGGTGGTGCCGGCACAGTCCTCCCTATAGACCGCGCTCGCGCGTCGCGGCTGCATCGAGGAGCCGGATTTCAATGAAAGACGCCGCTATCAACCTGAGTGAAAAGCTCGCAAAGTTCTCCGATTGCTGGTCGCCCCGAGTCATCGCGGAGATGAACGAGTACCAGTTCAAAGTCGCCAAGCTGCAGGGCGAGTTTGTCTGGCACGCGCACGCGGACACGCATGAAGTGTTCATTGTCCTGGATGGCGCGATGACGATCGAGTTCCGTGACAAGACCATTGCGCTGATCGCAGGCGAAATGATCGTCGTGCGACAGGGCGTGGAACACCGCCCGGTTGCCCCGCTCGGGTGCTCCGTGATGCTCGTCGAGCCGCGCGGCGTGGTGAATACGGGGGATGCGGGCGGCGCATACACGGCACACAACGATGTCTGGATCTAGCGCCGTGCGCCGATTGCATGGCGGCCCTGCCTGTGGCGCCCGATGATAGACAAAGGAACCCGTCGAGTACCAAAACACTCTTCACACCGCGTCGTTGCCGCTGTTCGACTCGCGCGGAATGTCCGAACGCAGGAGCTGTGCCATGCCAAGCCTCGCCCCACAACCCGCCACGATCGGCGACTATATCCAGCGTGCTGCGAGTGAACGTCAGCCCCATCTGCGTAAGTTGCATGCGATCCTCGAAAGTGTCGCGCCGAACGCCGAGGAGACGATCAAGTGGGGCAATCCGTTTTTCGTCGAGCCGCGGTTTCTGTTTGCGTTCTCCGCACACAAGTCCCGCGTCAGTTTCGCGCCGGGGCCGAAGACGCTGCAGGTGTTTGGCGATGAACTCAGCCAATACACGACGACGAAGAACTTCCTGTGCTTCGCGCATGACGAACCCCTCCCCGAGGATCTGATCCGCAAGATCGCGAAGTATCGCTTCAATGCGGTCAAGGAACGAGTCGACGATGGGTTCTGGTAGCGCAATCGGCTCGCGTGCGCACAGCGTTCCGCTGCACGGAGCTGCCGCCGCAACGTGCGACAAGGATCGTGCAGAGTAGCTCTTGAAGTTTGCCGACCGTCACGTCTCCGACACACAAACAAAAGGCATCGAAATGAACTATGTAAACATCATTGCGGCGTTGGCCGTCCTCCAGTTTCTCGTTTTCGGCGTGCTGGTGGGACGCGCCCGCGCCAAATACGGCGTCAAGGCACCGGCGACTTCGGGCAATGAAATGTTCGAGCGCGCGTTTCGCGTGCATATGAATACGCTCGAGCAACTCGTCGCATTTCTGCCGTCATTGTTGATCGCAAGCATTTATTGGCCGAACGCGGTCATTGCAGGCATCGGCGCGGTGTATCTGGTAGGCCGGTTCCTGTACCGGCAATCCTACGTTGCCGACCCGACCAAGCGCGGACCGGGATTTGCGCTGACCGTGATACCGACGTTCATCCTGTTGGCGGCCGCTTTGGCGGGCGCCGTGGTCAAGGGCGCGGGCTGATACTGCTCGCGCCGCTTGTGTACTCGCGGCATCCGCGCTCCATATGTGTGGTCGCAGGACGCGGCTATCCGTCGAAGCCGTCGGAGAAAATGATGTCGGAGGTGAAGCGGTAGATTTCGCCACCTTGATCGGTCAGGTATAGGTTGCCGGCAGCATCTTCGCCGAACGAATAGCTGTTCATGGCAGGAGTGCCGGCCAGTGTTTCGTAAGTCCATGGCGACACGGCGGCCGCCGCGTTCGCTACAATGTAGACGCGTCCAGTGCAGTAGTCGCTGAAAATGTACTGTCCGCGCAGCGGTCCAATCGGGCCACGGTAGCGATAGCCGCCAACGACAGCGCAACCCCCGGTGTTGTGACTGTAGTCGAGCTTCGGCGGCACGCTGCCTGCGGGTCCCGCGCACCCAAGTGCGCCTCCCGGATACGTATGGAAGCCTTCACAGTTGTTCCACTGGAAATTCTGTCCCGCGCTTCCGGCGGCCTGGAAGTCGACCTCCTCGTACTTGTTCTGACCTACATCGCCGATCAACATGTCGCCGGTCGATCGATCGAAGCTGAAGCGGAATGGATTGCGAAAGCCCCAGTTGAAGATTTCGGCGCACTCGTTCGGGTGTGATGCCGAATTGGCGAATGGATTGCCCGGAGGAATCGCGTAAGGCGCCGGCTGGCCGGCCGGTACTCCGCACAAATTGGTTGCCGAGGTCGTGGTTGCATGGACGTCCAAACGAATGATCTTGCCGAGCAGGTAGTAGGTCGGACCGGGCCCGGATGTCGAGTAGCAGTTCGCGGGCGTGCCATCGGCCTTCTTGCGCCCGGTGCATTGCGCGAACCCATTGGGATCGCCCTGCACGCCGCCATCGCCCATCGACCAGTTGAGGTAGCCTTGCGTATCGAAATGCAGGTCGCCGCCATTGTGGTTGTTGGCAATATCCGGAACGCGCAGGATCACCGTAGCGCTTGGATTGGCGATATCCGCATTGACGCTTGATGCTGTGAATCGCGCCAGCACCTGATCGGCGGTCGCCCCCAATTTCGGATCGGCCGCTGGCGCGGTGTAGGTCACGTAGAACGTCCGATTGGTTGAAAAATCGGGGTCGAACGCAAGGCCGAGGATGCCCTGTTCGCCTCCGCAACTGGGCGTGAGCGACAGGAAAGGCGTGGCCAACAGCGCCCCGTTCTTGACGACGCGGATACCGCTGCAGCGCTCGATTACGAATACACGTCCGCTGCCATCATTCGGTGCGCGCACCCCAATCGGCTGTGCAAACGTAGTGCTCGCATCTGGCCACCTCTGCAGCGCAAGATCCGCCGGCGTGATTGCGGAAAAGCAGGGTCCTATCACGCCGATCCCTAACAGGATTCCAAGCCAACCGATTGCACGCATTGCCCACCTCAGGGGTTTGAAGAAGTTTCCTAGTTAGCACGATGGCGGCGGAATTGACATCGCGTGTGGTCGCAGTCATCGCAGCGCCGCCGCTCAAGCGTGACGCACGTCACGTGTTCGCGCGTGCAACAGGCAGTGGGACTATGATCCGCGCGGCACGCCACCGCCATGTCCGGCATCGCGAGCCACGGGTTTTTGCGCAACAGTCAGCCTGCAAGGGTGCTCCAAGCGCTTCGCCCACATACGGCGGGCAACATGTTCCCATGGGAGTTGTGCGATGCATGCGAAACGTTTGTTCATTCACCTCGGCGTGCTTGCCGGTGCGATTGCACTCGCGCCGATTGCGCACGCGGCCGATTGGCCGCAGTTCGGCTTTGACGCCGCGCACAGCGGCAACAACACGGCCGAGACCGTGCTCTCGCCCACGAACGTCACGCAGTTGGTCTCGCTGTTTCCAGGTGGTGCGGCATTGGCGGCGAAGGTCGACAGCGCTCCGGTCTATCAGAGCAATGTCGTCACTCCTAGCGGCACGCGGAACCTGCTGTTCGCGCTGACCGGCTCCGGTGGCAGCGCCAATCTCCTCGCGATCGATGCGGCCAGCGGGGTCACAGTGTGGTCGGAACTGACGACCGGCAAGCAGCCGACACACTTCGCCT
>JBDTWV010000200.1:0-5425 GCA_040006495.1 Dokdonella sp. | reverse complement strand
GTCGTGTTGTTGCGGCAGAACGGGATACGCACGCCGCCGATGATGCCTGCACGGAAGGGAGCTTGGTTCATAGGTTCGTTCCTGCAACGGACGTGCTTGTGCAGAGCCTACCCTCTGCGGCTTCGTTTGAGAATCAGGGCAGCGCATGCAAGGGTGCCGCGTCGTGTTGCCACGCCGGCCATTCGCTCCAAAACAGCCACGCAGCCGGCTCAGCGCGGATCAGCTCATCAAGCGAGCCTGCGATTCCGGCAAGCACCGCGTCAATGGGGTGTGCTGCTAGCGGATTGCCGATCACGAGCTTGCGATTGCCGCTGCCGATGTTGATATCGACCCAATACGGCACGATCGGCACGCCAGCGTCCTTCGCCAACGCGACCGAGCCGTCCGGCAAGCTCGCCGGGCGACCGAGGAGTTGCACGGGCCGCTGACCATAGGGTGCCATGCGCGGCGGCATGTCCATCAGGCTGACCACCGGGATGCCCCGCGCAAGCGCGTCGAGCAACTTGCCGCGAATGCCGGGGCGGAAAGCGTTCGCCTGTCCACTGATCCGTTCGACTTCCGCGAACCGCGCCGCACCATAACGGTAGCGCGTCGGGTGGTGTCGGTACTCGTTTGGATCGAAACGAGCTGCGATGAATACGGCGTCGCGTCCGCGTCGCCGCAAGTCGCGAAACATCCACAGGCCGGTGCTGTAGTGGAATCCGACCGCGACGAACGCGCCCGTCGGCCATTCACCCTGCACCTCGATATCGGCCGGCAGCCAGTCAGTACGGCGCCGCCGCGAAAGCTGCAAGTCGACGGCATCGAGCAGCCAGACCGTGCGCACATCGCGCTTGAACGCCTCAATATCCTTGATCGGCACATATTGTGGCGCGATTGCCGCCGCGGCGTCCGTCGGTTCCGGGAACATGTGGTGGAACCGGGCCAGGAATCGATAGCAGGCATAGGCCCACGACCATGGCAGCCATGAAGGCAGCCATGGTGCGATGTAGAGGATCCACAGATCGTGCAGGCGTGCGCGCAGCGGAGCAGGGCTCATGTGGCTGGTTCTTCGCGCAGGCCTGCTTTCTCGAGCAACTGGTACTGCGTCTTGACGAGCCCGACCGTCGCATACGTCATTTGCGCCGCTCGATTATCCTTTTCGACATAGAGACGCAATCCGATGACATCGAAGCCCTCCTGTGCACGCCGTTCGACTTCTGCATGCAGCGCACGAAACACGCCGCGGCGGCGCTCCGCCGGCACCACGTAGACGCTCTGCAGCCACCACCAATCGCCGTTGCGCCAGTCGCTCCACTCGCGTGTCACCAGCAGGCAACCGACCGCCTGCGAACCGCGCTGTGCGATCAGGTAAAAGCCGCGTTGCGGCTGCGTGAAAATGCCGCGAACACCATTTTGAAGTGTGTCCCGATCCAACCTTTTGCGTTCGGTTTCGAGCGCCATCGCCGCGTTGCTGTCGGCAAGGAATGTGATGTCTGTGGTTGCCGCATCGCGCACAAGAAGCTCGGTCTGCATCGAATCTCCGTTGTCCAGGTTGCCGCTCCGTGCGCAGCGGCGTTGATCGATCATTCAGCGCTTGCGATTGTAGGCTGAAACGTAAAGTTCACCGACCGCAAGGTCCACGAACGAATAATTCTGCAACTCGGCGGTGTAGTCGACGCGGTCGTGGGTACGCAGTGCAACGCGCCATGGTTCGAAATCGAGTTCGCGCAATTCTCGCTCGAAGGCCAATACCGTGATCGGATTGAGTTCGGTGAACCACTGCCAGTACTGCGCCGCGGTCGCGTGGTCGCCGCTGCGATCCATTCGCTCGGGTTCGCTGGCGAGAATCTGCTTGCGCAACCATTCGCGCGATCGCTTTAGGTGCACGTAGGGCTCGTCTTTCGCGAAACCGAATTCGCCGAGATGATTGCCGACATCCGAGTAGAACAGGCCTGGATGTGCCATCAGCAGGCCGCCGGGCCGAAGCACGCGGCGCACTTCGGCCAAGGCTTGCGCGTAGCCGCCGACGATGTGCTCGAACGATCCCCATGACAGCACGACATCGAACGAGTCATCCGAAAATGGAATCGCATTGGCGCTCGCAGGCAGGAAACGCAGGTTGTCCGGCAAGTGCTTTAGCGGCAGTTGCGCGCGTTCGATGATTTCCGGTAGGCGCTCGTAACCGCGGAAGGGATCGATACCGATTAGTTCGTGCGGCTTGTGGCGCAAGGCAATACCGAGATCGGTGATGCCATCGCCGCAGCCAACATCGAGAATCCGGCCCTTCAACAGCGGGGAATCGCCGAGCAGATAGCTGGCTGTCGTCCGCGCCGCGTGATCGAAATGCTTGTAGAACCAGTCCTGCGCACCGCGTTTCCACGACAACGTCTCGATCGGCGTCGAACCCGCGCCCGCGTGCAACTGCCAAGACAAGGTCGGGCCATGCTCGCCGCTGCTGTCAGTCACCTCGAATGCGAGCGAAGTCGCGCAGGCCTTGACGGCCGTACCGCCATCGCGATGCCACAGCGCGATCTGCGCGAGGTAGCGTCCGGGCGGAAGGTGGGCGCGTGCCGCCAGTGCGTTTGCCTCGTAGTGGCCCCTTGGCAGCCAGCTCACATCCCAGCCTGCGGAGGCCAGCTGCGCATGCAGCACTCGGCGGTCGGTCGCCGCGTCATGGATATCGAGCGAAATATCGACGTCGAAGGCGATTGCAGCTTCGACAGCGAATCGCAGCGTGAACGCGAGCGGTGTATCGGCGCCCAAGGACGTCGCGGCGAGCGAGGTGTGAAGCAACGAAAGATCAGGCATACGCGTGTGCAACAAAAAGAGAGCGGATGGTAACAGGGCGTCGTTTAATCGTTTGCGGTTGTGCGCAACAGTGGGCTGTGGTCCGGGTCGTCAATGCAAAACGTCGAAATTCGAATCGAGCCATTGCAGCTTGGTTTCCGATATCCGCGCCGACAGGTTTGGCGCGCCTGCAAAGAGGGGATACATCATGTAACCGGTATTGCCGACCGGGAATCCATAGGGTTTGTACGGATTGCCGCAGTAGGATTGGTCTGGCGCCAGAGCGCCGAAAGCAGGCGCGAACGGGCACGAGAACAAGTTCGCGAATGATTTCTTGAACACGGTCGTGCCATCGATGAACGTCAACGGTTGCCCGCTTGCAAAATCGGATATCGAAAGCCTCACCATCGCAGCATCATTGAGCGAGTAGGAAATCGCGTACCAGGTGTCGTCCTGCATCGGCGTGGCCAGGTTCGATGCGCAAGAAATGCCGAACGCCTCGCCGATTTCAATCGACAGCTGGCCGCCGGTTGCCGGGGCGCCGCAATGATGGCCGTTCAATCCCTCCTTGGACAGCACCAGTGCAATGCCGTCATAGGGCGGCAATGCGGACAATTGATGCGTTGTCGCCGCGCTCGCGTAATGGAGGAACAGCGGGATATGATCGAGCGTCGACGCCGCGCTGAAAATGTTTCCGGTATACAAATGAAATGATGCGTTCTGCCATACGGCGCCCGGTGGACGCGCAGTCACGTTTGATGCGAGGAGCCCGTGTTGTTGGCGATCGGAGTCTCCGCCGATAATCAACGTGTTGCGCGGCGAAGTGACATCGCGGATCGCTGTGACGACGGTCGATGTGGGTGACACGCGATGCCCGTTGAACGTACCGGTGTAGCCGGTCGACCCTATCGTTGGGTTGATGTATGAGGCGAAGACATAGCCTGCAATCCCCTCGGACGACCATCCACCGTTTTCCAATCCCTGTCTCGCGCTGGCGCTGATTGTGTATCGATGCTCGACATCCCCCCCCGGCGGCCCCGCGGTCAGCACGAGCCGGTACAACGGAGTCGAGCCCGGTACCTGCGCGGTGAAGATGTAGCCCTCAACGCGCTCGAACGCATAACCGGCCGCCTGCAATGCATTGAACTCGGTTACCTGGCTGACGTAGACATGGTCGGTTTGTGGGCTGGCCTTGTGCATCCTGTACAGCGCAACGGCCCCGGTCGGTTGCCGGCACGGAAAATCCATACGCGTCGGATAGCCGTGTGCGTAGCGGGACGGCACGGTGGTATCGCCCGGCGGAACATCCGGGTACTCGGAGGTGCCTTGATAGGCCGGCTCCGCATTCGGACCACGCTCAGTCGCGAGCGCGCACGGCAACCACGCCGCGACGCCGTGATCGGCGAAGCCGTTGTGCAACGCGAGGTTCCTATCGTTGTAATACGTCGTATAGAGGGTATCCGTGGTTGCCGGATCACGCGACTCCCACAACGCGATCAAATCGTAGGTGCGCGCGCGGGAACACGCACTGACTGCGAGGATCGCGCCCAGGCATAGCGTGCGTTGCCGCATTCGCGCTACGCGCGCGGGGAGAGTGGGATGCATGATGCGGTCCTGATCTATCAAGTACGCTCTCTCCGCGAACTGCCCAGCTTGCGCGTCATCGTGTTGCGACTGAGGCCGAGCGATTTGGCGGCGTGCTGGCGATGGCCGGCGTGTTTGGCGAGCGCGGCGTCGAGTAGAACGCGCTCGAGTTCAGCGCGTGCCACGGTGTGGATGTTTTCGATGTCCGCCGCGAGGGCCTGTTCGGCCCAGGCGCGCAGTGCGGCGCTCCAGTCGGCATCTTCGTGCCTGGGTGTGGTCCCGCCGATCGCGTGCGGCAGTTCGTCAATGCCGATCTCGCGTCCCGGAGTCAGCACGGCGACGCGCCGGCACAGGTTTTCGAGTTGGCGCACGTTGCCGGGCCACGCGAAGTGGCGCAGGGCGTCGAGCGCAGTTGGCGAGTAACGTTTGCCCGGGATGCCGGCGGCGATAGTCGCTTGATTGAGGAAATGCTCGGCCAGCAGCGGGACATCATCGCGGCGCTCGCGCAGGGCCGGAATGTGCAGGCGCACGACGTCCAGTCGATGCAGCAGGTCGGCGCGGAATTCGCCGCGCTCCGCTTTGGCGTCGAGATCCTGATGGGTCGCTGCGATCACGCGGATGTCGGCGCGGATCAGTTCGCGGCCGCCGACGCGGTAGAACTCGCCCGCCGCAAGCACGCGCAGCAGACGTGTCTGCATCGGCAGCGCCATGTCGCCAATCTCATCGAGGAGCAACGTGCCGCCGGCAGCCTGCTCGAAGCGACCGGAGTGTCGGCGCGAGGCGCCCGTGAACGCACCGGCTTCATGACCGAATAATTCCGACTCGAGCAATTCCGACGGAATCGCGGCGGTATTGAGGGCGATGAACGGACGTGCCGAGCGCTTGCTTTCACGATGCAGCGCGCGCGCGACCAGTTCCTTGCCAGTGCCCGTCTCGCCAGTGATTAGCACGCCGAGGCCGCTCGCGGCGACGCGGCCAATAGCGCGGAACAGTTCGCGCATGCCGGCGCTGTGCCCGATCAAATCTGTCTCGGCGGACGCACTCGCCAATGCCGTTGGCGTCGTCGTTGGGG
>JBDTWV010000199.1:0-5450 GCA_040006495.1 Dokdonella sp. | reverse complement strand
TTGTAGTTATTGTTGCCGATGATCAGTGCGAGCCGCTTGTCCGAAGCCTTCGAGGGCACCGGAGGGGGCGGCCCTTTCGCGTCGACGACCGGAGGCGATGGCGCCGTCGAGCGGGTAGCCTGCCCCCACGCGGCGGCAGGCATCAGTACCTGCGCCACGATGAGCAGCGCGGCAATCAGGCGGGATGCCGCGTAGGGAACCCTGGCCATCGTTATCCTGATGACCCACCCGAACTGCCGCCCGAGCTGCCGCCGGAGCCGGCGCCGCCACCGGACGTGTCGCCGCCACTATCGCTGCCAGTGTCTCGGGTTGAGACTTCGCGACCCTGCTGCGTCACCGTGAACGATTTGGTGGCGGTCACGATGGTGCCGATCCGCAGCTGCGCATCGGTGTTGGGCTGGACCACATACTTGATTGTGCCATTGCCGCTCCCGGCGCCACCACCGGTAACGGTCAGCCATGGGGTCATGCTCTGCGCCGACCACTTGCAGACTGAATCGGCCAGTACCGCGAAGGATGTCTCGCCCGACAACCCGGCAGCCGGCATCTGGTCGCCGTCGCGCTGCAGGCGAAGATTCGCGCAGGGTGTCGACGTCTGGGTTGGCGCGCCCGCCGCCTCCACGGTTCCTGCCTGCGCAAGCGCAATCGACAAACCACCGACGCTGATCGCCCCGGTTCGCGCTGCGGCTAATGCATTCCCGGTGATGGTCAGCGTCAGGACGCCTGAACCGTTTCCGGTTGCCGGCGAAACCGAGAACCATGGGGCGCTGCCCTGCGCGGTCCAGCCGCACCCGAGGGGGCCGCTCAATGTCAGCTGCGCCTGCTGAGCGCCGGCAGTCAGATTGAGCGTTGGAGGCGACGCACTGAACGTGCAGGGAACACCCGCCTGGCTGACGGTTACTTGCTGGCCGGCAATGATCAGCGTGCCGCTGCGTGATGTCGCGGTTGTATTCGCCTGCGGTGTCAGCGTGACCGCCATGTTGCCGCTGCCGCCGGACGCCGAAACTCCGAGCCAGGGAATGCTGTTCTGCACGCTCCAACTACAGGCGGCGCCGGCCAGCACGGAAACCAGTACCGGTTGGGCCGCGGATCCAAGCGACAGTACGGGCGGTGAAACGGAGTAATTGCAGGCCTGCAGCGCCTTGACCAATGTTCGAGAGGACGGCGGCGCGTTGTTCGCCCGGGTCGCATCGGGAACGCCGTTGCCTGAGGTTGCAACCGCGCCGAAGTTAAGCGTGGCATTGCCGCCGGTGACGACTTGCGGCGCAGTGCCGCTGGCCAGCACCGCGACGACACCGCCGGCTGGCCAGTGCGCAAGCGCCTGGCCCGAGCGCAGGTCGGTCAGGTCGCCCGAAGCCGGGCAATCGGTTCCGGTCGAGACGAAGCAGGAAAATGTCCAGTCGGTCACCGCTGCCGGCAACGACATGTAGATGCGTCCGCCGTTACCCGAACCCGATCCGTTGTTCGAAAAGATGAAAAGCGCCTGCACTTGCGTCCCGGTCTGCACTTCCGGCCCCGGATAGATGTACCAGGCGTGCAAGTCAGCAGTCGCCTCGCTGGTCGCCGGCGAGCAGAACGCGATCCCTTCATCGACATAGCCCAGAAAATAGACGCTGCGCGCCCAGTCGATATAGCTCGGGGTAAGGCGGTGATTGCTGTCGAGCTGCGGGAAGCGGTTGTTGTACGCGCGATAGATCGGGAAGTACCCGGCCGGACACTCACCGGCCACGGGCAGCACGGTATAGAACACAATCGACTCGTACGCCCAGCCCAGCGCCGGGTTGTTGGTCGGATTGATACTGCGCAGACTCTGATATTCGGCAAAGTTGGCCGTGTAGAAGTGGCTGTTCGAAGTGCCCGTGTAGAACCGGTATACCGGTGCCGCGCCTGATGGCGCTGTAGCCGGATTGTTCCAGGCGCGGAAAGTGCGACCTGTACGCTGCCAGCCCGGACCCGATCCGCCGTTGTCGATACTGACCTGCTCCGCCGCCGCCGCCGTGAAGAAATAGTGGCCGATACCCTGTACGTTGTTCATGTTCCGGATCGTCGAATTGTAGAACTCGACCACCAGATCAGAACCCGCAAAGGCGCCGAGCGGATCGCGCGCCTTCAGCGCCGTGGCGCTTTGCACCGTATATTCGACGCCGAGCTTCTGATTGAAGTTGCTGCCCCACCCCATGACGTTGCCGGCGCGGGTTTGCACGATTGCGAACTCGAATCCGGCCGTCAGACTGTCCACGGGACCGATGAACGTCATCGCGGTCGGCGTCAGTACATCCCGATCCGTGCCGTCGCCATTGAGCCCACCGCTGCCCCATGCGAAGACGGTTCCATCCGGTAACAATGCAAATGAATTACGTCCGCCCGCCGCGATCGCGGAAGCGCCGGCAACACCGATCGCCTGGGTCGGCGCATTCGACGCCGTATAGCTTCCAGTGCCCAATTTGCCGCCCCTGTTGCTGCCCCATGCCCAGACCGTGCCGTCTGCTTTCAGAGCCAGCGTATGGGCGTTGCCCGCGGAAATTGCCACGACGCCGCTGAGTCCCGCGACGATCACCGGCGATGAACGGTCGTTGAATGTGGTGTCGCCCAGCTGGCCAGACGAGTTGTCTCCCCATGCCATGACCACGCCGTCAGCGCGCAGTGCCACGCTGTGAAAGCCACCGGCGGCGATCCGCGACGGATTGTTGAGGCCGGTTATGCGCGTCGGGGTGTTGCGGTTCAGGTTTGTGCCGTCACCCAGTTGTCCATAGCTGTTGGAGCCCCATGCCCATACCGAACCATCGGCTTTCACCGCAATACTGTGGCGGTAGCCCGCCGCGATTGAGACCACGGAACCCAGGCCAGGGACCGGGGCGGGAGAGATGTGGTCGTCGTAGGTCTGATCGCCGAGTTGCCCGTCCTTATTGCTTCCCCATGCCCATACCGTGCCATCCGAGCGCAGGGCCAGCGAATGAAGCTTGCCCGCGGCGACCGCCATCACGCTGGTGAGACCGGGTACAGGAGTCGGCACAGCGCGGGATCGATACGTTCCGTCTCCCAGCTGGCCGGAAAAGTTATCGCCCCACGCGGAAACGGTGCCGTCGGTGCGCAGCGCGAGCGCGTGATCGAAACCCGCTGCAATGCGCAAAACAGAGCTCAGCGCGGGCAGTTGGACCGGTGACGGCACTTCGACGGTGCTGCCGTCCCCGAGCTCGCCGAGATCGTTCAAGCCCATCGACCGAACGCTGCCATCGATGCCCAGAATGGCCGCATGATTCGCGCCGGCGACGACGCTGATGGCACCGCCGACACCCGCCACCTGCACCGCGGAGTCGCGCTCGATGGTCGTGCCGTCGCCCAGCTGGCCATGATAGTTGTCGCCCCACGCGAATACGGCCCCGTCGCCGCGGCGCGCATAGCTTGCGTATCCGCCGGCAGCGACTTGCACGATTCCGGTGAGATTTGCGACCCGCACCGGAGCGACGCGCGCAGAGTCCGTCCCGTCGCCCAACTGGCCGTAATAGTTATCGCCCCACGCCCAGACCGTGCCATCGGATTTGAGGGCGACCGAATGGTTATAGGTGCTCGAGATCGCGACGATTCCTGTCAATCCGGAAATCGCCGCCGGCGACTGGCGCGTCGTCACGGTGCCATCGCCGAGTTGATGAGAGCCGTTGCCGCCCCAGGCCCAGACCGTGCCGTCGGAACGCAACGCGAGTGAATGTGCGGAACCGGCGGCCACCGCGATGATCGCTGTCAATCCGGCGACCTTTCCCGGCGTGAGCCGACCGACGGACGTGCCGTCGCCCAACTGGCCGTCATCATTGAGGCCCCATGCCAATACCGTACCATCGGACTTCACCGCGAGGGAATGCGAATCTCCGGCCGCAATTGCGGCGACGCCGGCCAGATTCGGGACCGGCACCGGCAGCACGCGGGAGATGAATGTCCCGTCCCCTAGCTGGCCGTCCCCATTTTCGCCCCAGGCCCAGACTGTGCCGTCGACTTTCAGCGCCAGCGAATGATACGAACCGCCGGCCGCCTGCTTGACGCCGTTCATCCCGGTAACGGCGACCGGGAAAGATCGATCGAGATAAGTGCCGTCGCCGATCTGGCCGGATAGGTTGTAACCCCACGCGACAAGCGTGCTGTCGTCCTTGATCAGCAGGGTGTTGAACCGCGCCGCGCCGAGCGACGCTGCGGCAGCTGAATGCGCAACAAGAGCGAGCGCGAGCGCCAGCAGCGTCGCGCCGACCAAATCAAATCCGCGACGGCTCAGACGAAGCAGCCCGCTCATAGTGATTCTCCTGACTTCCCCGGCAGCGCTTCCGGCTCCGGTCACCGGTGCGCCGCGCTTTCAACACATAGGTTCGCACAATCGCGCAAACCGTTCAATCGTTCATGACCATTGACGTGTAGCCGTGTGCAGGCACCGACATGTTTGCGTCTCAGTTCGGCGACTCGGCCGGCAACGGCTCTCCGGCAGGCCACAGCAGCCACAGTCTGCCCGACTGTTTCATCCGCCCCGCCTGCTCGGCCGCCGCGGCCCCGAAACCCCAGAACAGGTCGGCGCGCACGGCGCCGCGAATGGCGCTGCCGGTGTCCTGCGCAATCATCAGCCGCTGCAGCGGTCGCGTCGACAGCGGCCAGGTCGTCGCCAGATAGACCGGGGCGCCGAGCGGAATGGCTCGCGCGTCGACCGCAATACTTCTGCCGGGCGTCAGTGGAACGCCCTGGCTTCCGATCGGGCCCACGACGCTTTCGTCACCGCTCGACGGCATTTCCCGGAAGAAGACGTACGCCGGGTTCTGGTTGAGCAGTGCGTTCGCCCGTTCCGGGTTGCGCCGGACCCACGCCTTGATTCCCTGCATCGACGCCTGGTCGGCGGGGAGTTCGCCGGCATCGATCAGCCAGCGCCCGATCGAGCGATACGGATGCCCGTTGTGATCGGCGTAGCCCACGCGCATCGTCGTGCCGTCCGGGAGCCGGAGGCGTCCGGAACCCTGTACCTGGAGAAAGAACAGTTCGACCGGATCCTCGACCCACGCGATCTCGAGGCCCTTGACCGGGGCGGCACCGCTGACGATATCGGCGCGAGGGTAATAGGGGACCACCTTGCTGCCCTGTGGCGTCGACGTGACGCGGCCGCGCACGCGCTTGTCCCTGAAGTCGGCATTCACTTCGCCCAGATCGACGGTGACCAGATCCGGGGGTGGCGCGTACAGTGGATAACGGAAGCGCGGTGTGCGCTTGCGACTGCCGAGCAATAGCGGTTCGTAATAACCGGTAACAAGGCCGGTCAGCGTCCCATCGGCATTCGCCAGCCGGTACGGCGAAAAATTGGTTTCGAAATAGCGCCGCTGCGCGGCGCCGTCGCTGGCGGAAACGCCGGTCGCCGCGGCGCAGGGCCGCTGCCAGATCGGCTGTTGACGCAGCGCCGCGCAACTGCGCAGCCAGGCCGGCCACGT
>JBDTWV010000198.1:0-5475 GCA_040006495.1 Dokdonella sp. | reverse complement strand
AAATGGACGATTCATTTGGAGTCAATTCGCGTTTCCCTCGGTCCGTACGCCAGATCTTCGATCCGAAACGCAAGACGTCGGCGGTCTCCGTTGCCGGGAAGTTGGGCTTCTACGTCCGTCGCCAATGACAATCGGGATACGCCAGCATCGGCGTCAAAGACGACCTCGACCTCGACCGGTTTGCCCGGCGCGAGCTGCGCCACCGATAGCACTTGCTTGCCATACGATAGCGTAACCTTGCGCGGCATCAGTGTCGTAAGCTTGAACTTTACGGTGAATAGAACGGCGGTGTGGTTTGGGTTTGCGATGACGAGATCTGCGTTGCCCCTGCTCCAGGCGCCTTGGTCGTTCGGATGATTGCTCGGTTCCCACGGAAACCAGCCACGCCCGGTCTCCACGGCGATGAAAGGAGGCGTATTCGGAGTGGGTGACGGAACGCGATAGATCACGTATCCCTGCGCGACGTCTTCCATGATCGGCGCGCCGAACTGCATTGTGAGTTCCTTTGTGATAGCGGTGCCGTGATCGGTGTAGCCGCGTCGATCCACATAAATCGCCCCGAAACCCGCATCGGCCAATGCATCTGAAAGACCATTGCCGTGCAGCCGCGATGCTTGCTCGTTCCACACATCGGAAGGGCGTCCGTGCATGTCGCCGAAACTCCATCGCAAGCCCCGCGTGAACAAATAGGGTTCCAGCAATACGTAACTACCGGGAGGCTTGGGGCTTTCGGGAAAATAGTCGTAGGGCAACTCAAAGAGCGCGGTGCCCTGCGGCACGACAGTCTGCAGGCGAGCGAAAGAGGCCTGCTGCTTTGCAAACGCGGCGGCGTTGGGTTTCCCCACGGCGTGCACAGGAATCTGATCGAGCCACGCGAGTGCGACGACCGCTAACGCGAACGCGAAGTTCGTGGACTGACGCGAGTGGCGTCCGATCAATTGGCGCGCTATCACGAGAAACGCAAACAATGCGAAAAACGCGATGAATACGCTGATCCGATTTAGGCCTCTGATCTCAGGGGTCGCCAATCGCGCGACGATTGCGCCGAAGCCGCCGATGGTTGCGTATAGGACGCCTGCGGTGCACAACGCACCTGCGGCAGACAGAAGGGGATACCGGCGAATATTGCCACTGAAAAATGCAGCAAGTGCCAGCAGGAAGCCCGTACTTCCGATCAACCCAAGCGCGGCGGTGGCGTTTTCATTGACGAGCGGAGCGGACTGCTTGTATGCATTGATGAATTGATCGAACCAGGGTAAGCGGTGCCCCGGTGTCGGGAACAACAGCTGCGTGAGTCGCAGGCCGAAGATTTCAGCAGATGCCGGACTACGTTGCGCGACAAGCGCGTTGGCGCCTTCAGCATGATGATAGAGCGCGTTCGGGAGGAGGCTGAAGGCAATTACGCCGACGATGACCGCAACATAGACAGTCCCCGTGCGCAGCAGCGCCCAGTGGCGCGAGTGCAATGCGCCAAGGACAGCGGCCAGTGTGATGAACAGGACTCCGAAGAATGCGTAGTAGACGCCACTGCCGGCCGCAATCGCGAGTGCAAGCAAGGCGCCCCAGCCGACTGCACGCGCGCCATCCAGATGCTGCGCCCGGAATGTAGCCAGGCGCAGTGCGTAGTGGCCCATGATCGGGATCGCGAAATACGAGGCGAGAAATACATGGGCTAGGCGATAGAAATGGTACGGCAAGATCGCAAACGCGATCGCCCCGGCGATTGCCGGCAGCCGCTCGATTCCGTTGCGCTTGAACGCCCAGCACGCGGCGAATGCCGCCGTCGCGAACGAGATCAAATAAAACATATTGAACGCGAGGAACGGGTCCTTGCTGAAGAGGCCAAGCAGCCGGATCAGGAGAAAATGCGTAGGCTCGGGGATCGGGTAGTCATACATGGTCGCGCCAAACGGCGCGCCGATATCGGGATTGCGCGTGTAGGTGCCGTGCTCCAGCAGCGCCTTGAAGATGTATTGTGCGGACGTGGCATCGCCGGTCATCAGAAATGGAACGCGCAAATCTACCGGCCATGATGCATAGACGCACAGCGCGATAAGAACCGCGATGCCGGCGGCGACGACGCCATCGAGCCCGCTCGGGAAACGCCACAGCCAAGGCGGAATCGGTTTTCCGGTTCTCAGACGTAGATCACTGATGGGGCGTGTCATGGTGGTCGATCTCCGGACTCGTGCCTAGCGTTCATGACGAGCGGTGATGACCCAGCGTGAAAGCACGTAGGTCAGCGGCAGGGTCACGACCACCACGACGAGCGGGGCGAATTTTGCGGGCAACTGCACGTCGTCGATCAAGACGACCAGCAACATCGAGCCAGCCAGATACTGGGCGAGATAGACGATCGGAAAAGCCAATGCGCGGGCGACGGTGGGGCGACGGCGGAACACGAACAGTGTATTGGCGAAATAAGACCACGCAATCCCCACTGCAAAGGCGATGGCGTACGCGGCGAGATACGGCAGCCATATCATCAGAAGCAGGTATGCCACGTACGAGATCACGGTGGTACTTGCGCCACCGAGCAGGAAGCGAACGAACACGCTTCGAGCCGTTGAGGTTGCGGGGTGATTCAGCGAAGTCATGAGGATAAAGCGACTGGGCTTGGGAGAGTTGGTCGGAAGCAAGCGGAACAGAGCACTCTCGGCTTGCGATTAAGAGTGGGTGTCGCGTGTTCCGCGCCAGCGTGACACGTGATCGGTCACCCCTTCTGGGAGCCGGTTCACTTCGTAGAGGATGCGCCACAGATATTCAGCGATCACTCCGAGGAAGAAAATAATCAGACCGAGCAGGAACGTGATGAGTACGACGAGGCTCGCGAATCCCTTGACGACTACGAATCCGGCCAGCGCTGCAATGATTTCAAATATTCCGTAGCCGAAACTCGTGATCGAGACGACCAGCCCGATCGACGAGATCAGGCGGATAGGTGCCGCCGAGAAACCTAGAAATGTATCAGTGGCCAGCTTTAGTTTCTTCAGGAGCGTCCAGCGTGACTTGCCATAAACGCGCTCTGCTCGGTCGTATCTCAAGAGATATGGCTTGAAGCCAAGCCAGTAGCAGAACACTACGAAGTTAACGTTTTTCGGCGCTTCGCGCACGAGTTCCATCATCTGCCGATCCATCAGTGAGAAATCGAATCCGCCAACTGGATAGTCTTTTGCGATCAACTTTCGTACGAGCCAGTAGTAAACAGCCGCGAAGATTCTGGTAGTCCACGGGTCCTCGCGGCGACGTCGTTGGCAGATGACATATTTTCTGCCTGCCTTCCACTTCGCAACCATCTCCTCAATCAACTCGGGTGGATCCTGCAGATCGGCCGAAAGAATCACGAGGCAATCTCCGGTTGCATTTGCCAGCGCGGTCTTCAGCGCAACGAGAGCGCCGAAATTGCGTGTGTGTTTGCAAACCGTGGTGCGTTGGAATCGCCGTTGAATCTGAAGCAGCTCGGAGTAGGAGCCGTCGCCGGAGCCATCGTCCACCAGAATTAGTTCAAGCTGGGCGCCCTGCGTCGCAAGTTTTCGATCAACTTCGATAAGACGGCTCGCCAGTTCTGGCAGTGATTGTTCGTTGTAGTAGACGGGGATGCCTACAGATACGGTTTTGACTTGCGAATCGCTCATGGCTTCGTGGCGTTTGGTTGCGTGGCGGAGACCTATTGGACAGCACCCGCGAAACGAGCCGCCCTGCAGGCATCGACGACCGTGTCGATTTGCTCGAGTGTGAGATGAGGGCCTATGGGCAGGCTCAATACTTCGCGATGCATGCTCTCCGCGATCGGGAAGTCGCCTTCGCGATAGCGCATGGACGAGTACGCCCCTTGTAGATGAGGAGGCGTGGGATAATGAATCAGTGTCTGGACACCATGATCGGCAAGGAACCGCTGCAAAGCCGAGCGGTTGGCCGTACGCACCACGAAAAGGTGCCACACGGGTCTGCCGTTTCCGGCTACTTGCGGAAGCTGCAATACATCCGTCGGTAAACATGCGACATACTTAGCCGCCACGCGCCGACGACGTTCGTTCCATGTGTCGAGAACCCGCAGCTTGACCCGAAGGAATGCCGCTTGCATTTCGTCCAAACGGGAATTGAATCCGGCATAGCGGTGCTCGTACTTAATTGCAGAACCGTAGTTGCCGAGCACTTGCACCCGTTCGGCCAGTTCGCTGTCGCTGGTCGTCACCGCGCCTCCGTCGCCGAATGCGCCGAGATTCTTCCCGGGATAGAAGCTGAAAGCGGCGGCATTGGCCAGTGCACCTGCACATTTTGTATTCCAGCTTGCGCCGTGAGCCTGAGCCGCATCTTCGATTAGTCGCAGGGAGTGACGGCGGCAAACATCGGAAATCGCAGTCATGTCGGCACACTGACCGTAGAGATGCACGGCAATCACCGCTCGCGTTCTCGGTGTTATGGCTGCTTCAATGCGATTTGCGTCCAGATTGTACGTTCCTGGAGTCGGTTCCACAGGAACGGGTCGTGCTCCCGCGTGGGTCACAGCAAGCCACGTGGCAATAAAGGTGTTGCTGGGCACGATCACTTCGTCACCGGCGCCGATTGCGTATGCCCGCAGAATCAGATGAAGCGCATCCAATCCGTTGGCTACACCGATGCAGTGGCGGGCGCCGCAGTAGCGAGCGAACTCGCTTTCGAACGCTTCCACTTCCTCGCCGAGAATGAACCGACCCGATGCCAGGACGCGAGCACTAGCCTCATCGAGGGGCCCTCGAAGTTCTGCGTAGGCAGCTCCGAGGTCAAGAAACGGGACTGCTATTCCGATCGGCATTGCTCAAAAACTCACGATAGTCGCGGTAGTAATCTGTCTCATCATACATCTCGGATGCGAGCACCATGCAGACGGACCCCGAGGAAAAATTGTCCAACTCGCGCCAGATCATCGGGCATATGTACAGCCCGTTGTACGAACGGTTCAGATGTACCCGCTGCTTCTCGCGACCGTCGTCAATGACCACGTCGAAGCTGCCGGACATCGCGATCAACAATTGATGGAGCACTTTGTGGGCGTGGCCGCCGCGCTCAGCTCCGCCGGGAACGTCGTACAGGTAGTAGACGCGCTCGATCGAGAAGTCGACGTGCCGGCCGCCCTCGATGAAGGTGAGGTTCCCGCGCCCATCCTCGATCCGCGGCAGCGAGATCACGCGACAGTCAGCAAGCGGGATGGAAGGCTCCGGACACGCGTCTCAGAACTGCTCGCGACGGGCGAGCCGCCCCTCCTCCCGACCCGACCAGAGCCGCGAGGGGTAGATGTCGACGACCGGCTCGTCGTGCATCGCGAAGCGCACGCCGATGCGCAGCATCCGCTCGAGCAGCGACACGTCGTTCGGCACGTCGAAGACCCAGTCGCTCGGCTGCAGCGACAGGAAGCGGAGGCCACTGTGCAGCAGCGACGCCTGGATGTTCCACTGCCCGCTCCGCGGAGGAAACTCGCCGAGCCGCTCGGCGGGC
>JBDTWV010000197.1:0-5522 GCA_040006495.1 Dokdonella sp. | reverse complement strand
GCAGTACCACTTCCTGCTCGATGCGGCCCGGATCGAGCGGCCGCTTCAACTCCGCGAGGCGCGTATCGAAGCGCGCGCGCAATGCGGCGCGGACCTCGGGCAAATGCGCACGCACTTGCGCCACGAGGCGCTCGATGCCGTCGAGACGCTCGCGCATGAAGCCACCGAGGCGTTCGCCTTCGCGGGCACGGGTCGCCACCATGTCGGCCAGCGCCGCATCGAGCACACCCAGCGCCGCTTCGCGCAGCGATTCCTGATCGGTGTCGCGATCGAGCAACACGCCAGGCCACGCGAGTAGAGAGGTGAAGTCGACATTCATTTGCGGAAATTTCGCCGCCAGCGAGTGCGCGGTATCGGCGAGGCGGGTAACCAGTGCGTCATCGACCGTCATCGTCGACGCCTCGGCGACCGCGGCCTTGTAGCGGACACCGAGATCGACCTTGCCGCGCGACAACTTCGCCGCGACGCGCTCGCGAAAAGTCGCCTCGAGGCTACGCAACTCTTCGGGCAGACGCAGGCCGAGCTCGAGATAGCGATGGTTGACCGAGCGCAGCTCGATCGCCAGCGTACCGTGTCCGGTGTCGGCTTCGGCGCTGGCAAAGGCAGTCATGCTACGCAGCATCGTTTATCCAGAAGGAGCGAAGGGGGCGCAATGGTAAACTCCGCGGCCCAATTGCCAAAGCGATCTTCGCATGACGGCTCCCACCACGCCCTCGTTACGCCCATCCAGCCGCGCCGCCGATCAATTGCGACCGGTGAGCATCGAACGCCATTACACGCGCCACGCCGAAGGCTCGGTGCTGGTCGCGTTCGGCGACACGCGCGTGCTGTGCACTGCGAGCGTCGAGGAAAAAGTACCGCCGTTCCTGCGCGGCAAGGGCGAAGGCTGGATCACGGCCGAGTACGGCATGCTGCCGCGTGCGACCGGTTCACGCAATCAGCGCGAGGCGGCACGCGGCGGCCAGGGTGGGCGCACGATGGAAATCCAGCGTCTGATCGGCCGATCGCTGCGCGCGTGCACCGATCGCCAAGCGCTCGGCGAGCGCACGATCACACTCGATTGCGACGTGCTGCAGGCCGATGGCGGCACCCGCACGGCGGCGATAACGGGTGCGTACGTCGCGCTGGTCGATGCCATCCGCTGGCTGACAACGCGCAAGCTGATCAAGCGCGATCCAATCCATGGCGCGGTCGCCGCGATATCGGTCGGCATTTACCAAGGCGTCCCGGTGCTCGATCTTGACTACGCCGAGGATTCCAACTGCGACACCGACATGAACGTCGTGATGAACGACGGTGGCGGGTTCATCGAGTTGCAAGGCACTGCCGAAGGTCACGCGTTCCGGCGCAACGAACTCGATGCATTGCTGGCACTGGCAACCAAAGGCATCGAGGAATTGTGCGCGAAGCAGCGCGAGGCGCTGTCGGCGTGAATTCGCACATCGCGATGATCGCCGTGATGGTGCGCGACTACGACGAGGCGATCGACTGGTATCGCGCTGCGCTCGGTTTCGCGTTGCTTGAAGATGACGACCGCGGCGGTGGCAAGCGCTGGGTGCGCATGGCGCCAGTAGGCAATGCGCACTTCAGTGTGCTGCTGGCGCGCGCCGTCACTGCGCAGCAGGAAGCGGCGATCGGTGACCAGCACGGCGGACGCGTCGGATTCTTCCTGCACACCGACGACTTCGACCGCGACGTAACGCGCCTGGCGGTGGCCGGCGCGCATTTCGAGGAAACCCCGCGCGACGAGACGTATGGCCGCGTGGTCGTGTTCCGCGACCTTTACGGTAACCGCTGGGACCTGATCGAACCGCGCGTATGAAACTGGTTCTCGCCAGCAGCAATCTGGGCAAGCTGATCGAGATGCGCGAGATCCTCGCCGGCGTCGACATTGAGCTGGTCGCACAATCTTCGCTTGGCATCGACGACGCAGAGGAAAGCGGCACCACCTTCGTCGAGAACGCGCTGCTCAAGGCGCGTCATGCCACACGCATTTCCGGCCTGCCCGCGCTCGGTGACGACTCGGGCATCTGCGTCGACGCGCTGGGCGGCGCACCGGGCCTGTACTCGGCGCGCTACGCTGGAGACCACGGCAATGCTGCCGCAAATATCGCGACATTACTCGATGCGCTGCGCGACGTTCCAGTCCCGCAACGAACCGCGCACTTCCACTGCACCATCGTATTGCTGCGCAGCGCCGATGATCCGGCGCCGTTGATCGCGGAAGGTCGGTGGCATGGCAGTATCCTCGAAACACCGCGCGGCGAACATGGATTCGGCTACGACCCGGTTTTCTTCGATCCCGTACTCGGCTACAGCGCAGCGGAACTTGATGCCGCGACGAAGCACCGGATCAGCCATCGTGGCCAGGCGCTGGCGCGGCTGCGCGAACTTCTGCACCCGTAGACCAAGCGCGCATGAGCGGCTGACGCCGCCATTCGGCGCCCGGCTTACAATATCCGCATGCCGCTCGTCGCCCCGCCGCTATCGCTGTACATCCACATCCCGTGGTGCGTGAAGAAGTGTCCGTACTGCGACTTCAACTCGCATGCGCAGAACGGTGCATTACCGGTTGATGCCTATGTCGATGCATTGCTCGCGGATCTGGATCGTGAGCTGCGCGAATTCGGTGCTTCGATTGCGAGCTGGCCACTGCATAGCATTTTCTTTGGTGGTGGTACGCCGAGCCTGTTCGCGCCGGATGCGATCGCGCGCATCCTCGACGGCGTCGCCGCGCGGATCAGCGTTCCCGACGGAATCGAGATCACGCTGGAGACCAATCCCGGCACGGTCGAGCATGGCCGTTTCAATGGCTATCTTGCAGCCGGTGTGAATCGTCTGAGTTTCGGCGTGCAGAGTTTCGACGATGACAAGTTGCGCCGGCTGGGTCGCATCCATTCCGCCGCGGACGCCGAGCGTGCGATGCGCGAAGCGCACGATGCGGGTTATGCGAACTTCAATCTGGATCTGATGTATGCGCTGCCGGAACAGACCTTGGCGGGCGCGCTGGACGACATTGAGCGCGCGCTGGCGCTGCAACCGGCACATATATCGCATTACCAGCTCACGCTCGAACCCAATACGCTGTTCGCGGTCAAGCCACCGCGATTGCCCGACGAGGACAGCGCGTGGGACATGCAGGAAGCGTGTCAGCAGCGCCTCGCCGAGGCCGGTTACGCGCAGTATGAAGTGTCGGCCTATGCGCGCGATGGGTTGCGCTCCATGCACAACCTCAACTACTGGACGTTCGGCGACTACCTCGGCATCGGGGCTGGCGCGCACGGCAAGATCAGCAATGCGGCCGACGGACGCATCGTGCGCACTGCCAAGTTCAAGTTGCCGCGCAGCTATCTGGAGCATGCCGCGCACGGCGATTCCTTGGGAACGCACAGCGAAGTTCAGGCGCGCGATCGTCCGTTCGAGTTCATGATGAACGCGCTGCGCCTCAATGAGGGCGTTGCGCGCGCGCTGTTCGCGCAGCGCACCGGGATGGCAGATGCAATGCTCGATGCGAAGGTGCAGCGTGCACAGGCGCGCGGTTGGTTGGAACCCGACCCGAAGCGCGTCGTGCCGACGGAACTTGGGCGCCGCTATCTCAACGATGTGATCGAATTGTTTCTGCCGGAACCGGCGTGAGCGATCCGATAGCCACCCGACCTCTCCGCACAAGCACCGCCCGGAATCCAACGCCATGCTCGAACCGATCACGCTCGATTGCCCCTATTGCGGCGAAAGCTTCGCCACCACCGTCGACCTTTCGGGCGGCTCGCAGCGCTACATCGAGGATTGCGCGGTGTGCTGTCGACCGATCGAGGTGACACTGCGCGTCGACGAGGACGGCGAGCTGCTCGGCATCGACACACACACCGATCAGGATTGAACCCATCTCCGCGCGCGACTACACTTCGCGCCGCCGCAGGTGCCCTGCGCGCCGTCAGGCGTGTGGGGTGAAACGGGAAGTCGGTGCGATTGAATGGTGGTCTTCAATGGCCGCACTGTTGGTTTTTGCGATCATCCCTGATCGCGAAGGTCCAACGGCGGCGATCCATGACCGCACTTTTCAACTCAACTCCGACACTGCCCCCGCAACGGTAAGCAAGCCAAACTGGATCAATGACGCCACTGCCGCGGAAGCGACGGGAAGGCGATCCGGCCAATGTGCCTGGTGGTTTGCGGTCAATCAAGACCGCACCTTCATCGAGCGCATTGCTTGCGAGTCCGGAGACCGGCCTGAGGCCCAAGTCGTTTCGCGTGTTGATCAGGGTTCAATCGAACGCTGCGCACCGAAGGGGCCAATCAGTTCCAGGCGTTGCGGTGGGCAACGGACGGGCAATGGTGCCTGTCGCCTGCGCGCGTTCCATCCTCCGAAACCCTGGCTTACGCGGGTGTGCGACCAGAGGATGTCAATTATGATTCGTTTTTCCGTTTTGTTCGTCGCGGTGTCCACGGTACTGACTGCGAATGCGCATGCCGATGAGCCGCAACTGCAACCGACCGTGCAGGTGACCGCGTCGCGCGTAGCCGAAACCGTCGACCAGACCCTCGCCGATGTCAGCGTAATCACGCGCGAGGATATCGATGCGAGCGGCGCACAGGACCTGATCGCCCTGCTCAGCCTGCAAGCTGGTGTTGATGTCTCGCGCACGGGTGGCGCTGGCCAGCAAACCAGCGTGTTCGTGCGCGGAACCAATCCCAACCATGTACTTGTGCTCATCGATGGCGTGCGCATCGCATCGACGAACACGGGCGGCTTTGCGTGGGAAAACCTGCCGCTCGATACGGTCGAGCGCATCGAACTCGTGCGCGGCCCACGCGCGAGCTACTGGGGCTCGGATGCGATCGGTGGTGTGATCCAGGTGTTCACGCGCAAGCTCGACGGCGCCCACCTCGCTGCCAGCTACGGCAGCTATCGCAGCGCTGCCGGCAGCGCCGGTTATGGCGCACAGTCAGAGTCGGGAGGGTTTTCCCTGCAAGTCGGTGCGCGCCATGTCGGTGGATTTTCGGCGACGAATCCGGCTGCCGGGCCGTATGTCTACAACCCCGACAACAACGGCTATCAAAATCACAATATCGTCGCGCAGGCCGCTTACCGCTTCGGCACGCAAACACTCTCGGCTAGCCTGTTCCGCAACGCCGGCACGGTCAGCTTCGATAACGGCGATCCGAGAGTGGGTTCGTCACGCACGCTTGACCAGGCGATCGGCGCAAACCTGGAAGGTCCGCTGACGCAGGACTGGCAACAGCACCTCTCTGTCGGCACCGCGCGTGAAGACATCAGGACGCCGGCGTTCGGTACCGGCTACCACTCGACGCGCAAGCAGGCGGCGTGGACCAATGATTTCACCTTGTCGTCCACTCAGCATCTAACCGCTGGCGTCGACTACCTCCACGACTACGGCATCAGCGAGGACACGTTCGGTGGCACCCCGGTGTATTCCGCAACACGCAACAACTCCGGGATATTCAGCGGTTGGCGCATCGCCGATGGCGCGTTCGATAGCGAGCTGTCTGGCCGCTACGAC
>JBDTWV010000196.1:0-5537 GCA_040006495.1 Dokdonella sp. | reverse complement strand
AACTCTGCAGCGGGCCGGCGCGCCTGTGCCAGGCGTTCGACATCAGCGGTGCCGACGATGGTACGGATCTGCTGACCGGACGATTTCGCATCGCAAGCGACGGCATGGTGCCGCCGACCGATCCCGTCGTCACCCCGCGCGTGGGCATTTCGCGCGCGATCGACGCACCTTGGCGCTGGTATGTCGCAGACAATCGGTATGTGTCGAAGCGTTAGCGATTGCATGGATCGAGCTTGGAATGTCGGTTTTCCGGCGAAACCGTGTTTAGCAATGGACATACCCGGGGAACGCAAACATGCCGCTTGAATCCACCATCACGCCATCGACGCTGCAGAAAATCGGCATGCGCACCTCGCGCATTGCGACGGTACTGATCAGCAACGCGATTCCAATCGTCGGTGTGCTGCACTATGGCTGGTCGGCGAGCAATGTCCTCGTTTTGTACTGGCTGGAGAGCCTGCTGATCGCGATCTTTACCTGCTTGCGCATCGCCGCGCATTGCTGGTTGACGCGTCGGAAAGGGCACTGGCGCGAGGGCCAACTGACGCCGTCACCGGGGGACCTCGGCAAACACCCTGCGATGCTGCGCGACTACGCGCAGGTCGCCTTGCCGTCCACGCTCGTGCACGGAATTTTCGTCCTGGGGCTGACCTACATCTTCGCGATGAATCATCTCCATTCGCCGGTATGGAGCTTCGACTTCGTCGCGTTTGGTCATGGCGCACTGCTGCTGCTCGGCGTCCTTGCCGTCGAGTTCTGCCTCGACATGACGGGAATACGCATGCGCCCCTTCGCGTGGATGCGCATCTATACGCAACAGCGCATGGGGCGCGTGCTGGTGCTGCACCTGGCCATCATCTTCGGCATGGTCGCCGCCGCGGCAACTGATTCGCCTTACGCCATCCTGTATGTGCTGATCGGCCTCAAGACACTGTGGGATCTGTCCATGTCCAACGCCGGCGATGCGCCCGCGTCCACCGCCGACCATCCGCCACCGTGGTTGATCACGGTCAGCGCACGGGTCGGCAAGGGAAAAATCAGCGGTGCCGATTTGGACCAGCAGTGGCAGGAAGGTCGCGAAGCGGCGCGCAAGCACGGGATCGAGGACGAGCAAGTCATGCCGCCTACGAGCGGCACGCGTTGACCGCTGTAAGACCTGGGCCGGCGCGGCATTTGGCGCGGTGTGCTCAGTTCTGGGCGCCGCTCTTGATCGAGGGATCGTCGAAGTTCGAGTAGCGCACGCGCGTCGTTTGAGGTGTGCCCCGTGCAACAATCCGTCGATTCCAGCTGGATCGGCAGGCCGGTCGGGTGCAACGAAGGCCCTCGCCGCAAGCTGTGTGCCTTGAGGAATTTTGCGAACGCATCGTGAAGCTCGTCCTGCGGCGCGGCAAAGGCGGCAGTGCAGGTCAGGGCTAGCGCCAGGCTGGTCATGTCTTTGTGTGATCAAACGCATGCGGCACCTCGAATGGCGATGACGGAGCGAGGCTGTGACACACTAGCTGGCGCTGATGTACGCCTACGCAAAATCGCATTTGTTTGAGACATACCTGCCATGGATCGCTACGAACGCATTCTTACCCTGCATCGCATCCTGAAGTCCGCGCGCTACCCGGTATTGTTCGCGCGACTGAAGGATGACTTGGCGTGTTCCCGTGCGACGCTGTACCGCGATATCGCGTTCTTGCGCGACGCACTCGGCGCGCCCATCGAAAGCGGCGACGGCGAGGAAGCCACCGTGCGCTACGCCGCGAACGAGGGGGATCGTTTCGAGCTACCCGGCCTGTGGCTGAGCAGCGAGGAACTGGCCGCCCTGCTCGCACTGAACGAATTGCTCGGGCGCTCCGATCCGGGTGTGCTTGCCGGGGCGCTCGCGCCGTTCCGCGCGCGCATCGAGCGCTTGCTGTCGGATCATTCCAGCGGACGGGCGCTGCCCATCGAACGTATCCGGGTGCTCGCCAGCGGCTCGCGTACGCTCGACCAGGCTGCGTTCCGCACGGTTGCAAGCGCATTGCTGAATCGGCAGCGCCTGAAATTCCGTTACCGCGCACGCTCGACCGATTCGCTGACCGAACGCATCGCCTCGCCGCAGCGCCTCGCCCACTATCGCGACAACTGGTATCTCGATGCCTGGGACCACAGCCGCGATGCGTTGCGCAGTTTCGCGCTCGACCGCATCCGCGATCCGCAACTCATCGACGAACCCGCGCTCGATCGCGAAACTGGCGAACTCGACACGCATCTCGCATCGAGCTACGGCATCTTTTCCGGCGCACCCAAGGCATGGGCGACGATCCGTTTTTCCTCGCACGCAGCACGCTGGGTTGCCGACGAACATTGGCATTCGCAGCAGCAGGGATCGCGATTACCCGATGGCCGCTATGAGCTGAAGGTCCCTTATTCAAATTCACGTGAACTGCTGATGGACGTGATGAAGTACGGGCCAGACGCCGAAGTGCTCGCGCCGATCAGCCTGCGCGAGGAGATGAAGATCATGCTGCAGCTGGCGCTGGGTGCGTACCAAGGCCAAGCGTGAAGCAGCGCTCATGACGACCGAAGAACCCAGCGTACTGCCGATTCCGGAACCAGCGCACGCGCGCTACGCGAAGGTATCGCTGGTGCTTGGCTCCGGTGGAGCGCGCGGCTACGCGCATATTGGCGTGATCGAGGAATTGATGGCGCGCGGTTTCTCTATCCAGTCGATCGCCGGCAGCTCGATGGGTGCGCTGATCGGCGGCATGCATGCAGCCGGCAAACTCGACGAGTACCGCGATTGGGTGCGTCCACTGCAGCGCTTTGATGTGCTGCGACTGCTCGACTGGACATTGTCCGGCGGCGGCTTCATCAAGGGCGACCGGATCATCGGCGTATTGAGGAATCTGGTCGGAAACATCAACATCGAGGACCTGCCGATCGCATACACGGCAGTCGCCGTCGATCTGGATGCGCAACGCGAGGTATGGTTTTCACGGGGCTCGCTATTCGATGCGATTCGCGCGTCGATCGCGATCCCGACGATTTTGCGGCCGTACCGCTATCAGGGTCGCCTGCTCGTCGACGGTGGGTTGCTCAATCCGCTGCCAGTCGCGCCGACGCTGCGCGATTTCACCGACGCAACGATCGCGGTCGACGTCAACGCTCAGCCGGAAGCGATACACGGTCATTCATTCGATGTCCCGCCCATCGGCCACGAAACGCCGGAAATGTTACCGGGCGCCGACGACAGCGAACGCGCGCAGGGTACGTCCGAATCGTACGGAAGGCGCATCGCGGATTTCATCGATGGCTACATGGGCAAGCACGGCACTGCGCCGGTGGTACATGAGCCCGGCACGCTCGAATTATTCGCGCGCTCCCTGGATCTGGTCCAGGAAACGATCACGCGACTGAAGCTCGCTGCGCAACCGCCGGATCTGCTGATAACGATTCCGCGCAACGCGTGTGCGTTCTACGAATTCCACCGCGCCGATGAACTCATCGAAATCGGTCGCAGGCGCACCCGTGAGGCCCTCGAACGCTGGTCGCCGCGCGGACATTGACCCGTCAGTACACGCCTACCTGTCCTCCAATTCCCAACTACTGCGCATGGTCTCCTCGTATCGGCGCCGAGCGCCCTCACGTCATCACGTCATCACGTCGACCAAATTCCGACATGTTGTACGCAGCGAAATACGCACTCGCGTACCGCGTCCATCGGCGCCTGCGTCGATGCAGACGGAACCGTCGTGCACGAGTGCCGCACGCTCGACGATCGCCAGGCCCAACCCGCTGCCTTCGCCGCGAGCATTGCGGCCACGATGGAAGCGGTCGCGCACGCGGTCGCGTTCGCCAGGCTCGATGCCGCAGCCGTCGTCTTCGACTTCCAGGAACGCGTAGCTGCCTTCCATTCCGCAACGCACGGTGATGCGTCCGCCATCCGGCGTGTGCGTCAGCGCATTGTCGATCAGGTTGGCGAGCGCTTCGTTGAGCAGCCATGCCGAACCTTCAATGAACGTTCGGGGCGCAACGATGCCCAAATCGATGTCGCGTTTCAGCGCGCGATCGAACGCGCGTTCCACGCTATCGGCCACGGTTTGGCGCAGATCGATACGCCCGAACGATTCCGCCACCGATACCGTATCGGCCTGCGCCATCGCGAGCAGTTGATACGTCGTGTGACTCAACCGTCGAGTGTCGGCGAGCAGCACGTGCCCGCGTTCGCGATGAACCGTTTGGTCGATCGCACGCACCAGCGATTTGAGACCGCCCTGCAGCGACGCAAAACGAATCGGGCGGCGTCCTCTATATCAGCAACAGCTCGGTCACCTCGAACAGCGCCTTCGAGGCGGCGCCATCCGCGGCGATTCGAGCAGCGACGGGAAGATCCACGCGACCGACGTCCCCAACGTCACGCTGACGATGGGTGCATTCGCCAACAACGGCGGCCCGACACGGACGATCCTGCCGCCGGCCATCGCAACGAACAACCTTTCTCTCGCGGAGTGCATCTACGCCACCGATCAGCGTGGAGCGCTGCGCAAGCCCTCGCCGCCTGGCGGAAAATGCGACAGCGGCTCGGTGGAGGTCGGTGGAGTGATCGACGAGATCTTTACTGATGGGTTTGAATTGCCCTAGCAGGCCGTCGCAATACCGACCGCTAGCGTGGGCTTCATCCATGCGCTCAATGCGAGCGATGTGCATGCTTGGATCGGCTGAGCAACAGTCGCCGGATGGCGCGCCATCCATTCAGGAAAACACCGAAACCTTTTAAGGACTCGACGACCATCGCGGGACCTCGGCAGCACAACGTTCGTCGGAGGATGACCCGATACGCCATAGTCGTTGGAAGATAGTTGCCGGAGTGGCTAAGGTTTGCAATATGCTGCCTAGGCCGCGGCCAGGCCAGCGAGTGCATGGCCAGCGTGCACCGCTACGGCGTGGAGAGCATGTCGCCGCAGCTGCCCGCGGCGCGCGCGGCGCGAATCGCCGCTGCATGCAGCGGATGCGGATTGGTCAGCGGGCGCCCGCTCAGTTCGAGCGCATAATGTGCGTCGACGCGAGCGGACGCGCAATCGCCCACTTGTGCATCTGCAACCGCAAGCCACAGCCGTGCGGCGAGCAGATAGGGCTGCGCCTCGGCGACGGGCTCGCCGGCATGCGCTATCGCGCTGCGCAAGCGTTGGGCCCCTTCGTTGACGTGGCCTGCATCGAGGTCGATTCGTGCGAGCGCAGTCTGCGCCGGCAGCAGCAGGGGATTCCAGCGATAAGCGTCTTCATCGAGCACCTTGCGTGCCGCGGCGACAATATCACCCGCGCATCCCGCCGCATTCTTCGCCTCCGAGCACGCCAGCGCGAGCATGCCCAGCCCATAGGCGTGCAGATAATGCGGATAAGCGTGGCCGTGATGCTCTACGCCGCGCGCGAGAAACTCGGCGGCTGCCTTGGCATCGTCCTCGACGAGGGCGAGCTGACCGCGCGCGATATCGGTGCGGCCCTGCCACGGCAGCGGTGCGTTGGCGAGCAATGTCGCAGAACTTTCGAGGGCGGCATGCGCAGCGGCA
>JBDTWV010000195.1:0-5575 GCA_040006495.1 Dokdonella sp. | reverse complement strand
CATCTGATGTTGCGCGCCCGACCCGGCGTGTTCTGCGCCGGCGAGATGCTCGATTGGGAAGCACCCACCGGTGGCTACCTGCTGACCGCCAGCTTTGCCAGCGGCCTGCTTGCCGGTCGTGGCGCTGCCCGCTGGCTGGCCCGCGCCAGGCAAGACTGATCGCGGGGTCGTTGTGTTGGATATCCAACTGCGGCTGCGCGCTGTCGCTAGTCCGTATGCACGTGCCGGCTCCTGCGGGCTGCTCAGCGCGCTGTCGCACTAACCACCACCAGATCGTTGTTCAGCGAAACCGCAAGAAGCCGCTGCTGATGCACGTTAAGTGCGCTTTGCTGCGCGCCGTATGGTGGGACACGAGCCGTGGCGGAGCTAATTCATCCCGTCTGGTATTCGTTCATGGCGACGGTGGCGTCGCGGGTGGCGGCATCGAGTACTTCGGCTTGTCAGGCCAGCAATCGCCGGCTGGAAAGGTCATCTTCCACGTTCTGGAGCGCGCTGAGCACGCTGTTGGCTTACCCGAAACAGGTTGACCAGCGGCGATAGCGAGAAGCCGTCGGAGGCGGACAGTGAGATGGCGGCTAGCACGCCGACATCTGGCGTCCGTCGATCGCGATGTCGGAACGTCGCCTCAGCAGCGTCGATGATAGGTCGATCGGGATCTCCGGCAGAGTCGGCGTCGTGCGGTCAGGCGGGATGTTCAGCGATTCGGGATGCTTGCCCAGCGGAAAGGTCGATCAACAATCGATCTGCCACCGCCTCCTCGTCGATGGCGTAGCCGTGTTGGCGCATGGCGCCAACCAGCTCACTGTCCCAATCCACGGTGATGCTGTCATCGGCTGGCAGCAAGCGGCCGTTGGCCGCCGCGGCGCCTGCGGCCAGGCGAAAATCGTCGGTCCCGAAGCGCCACGGTCGTGCGCCGAAATCGCGTATGAGGCACTGGCCAATGCGCAAACCGGGCCAATCGAAATCGCCGTGATAAACCAATTGCGCGCCGGCCACGCGCAGTTGTTGCAACAGGACCCGTTGCGCCGCCGCCGGCATGCCGTCGGTGCAGACCAGTGCGGCGCAGCGAATCCCAAGTCGATCCGCCGCGATGGCGACCAGGTTCGGATTTTCGCAGACATGCACCACGCGCCCGTGGACATCCCATTGTGCGTAGGTGCGCAACAGGCTGCGCAGTGACAGGTAGGTTGGTTCGCCGCGGGCGTGCGCCAGCTGGCGGCCGGTCGGGGTGTCGGTGTGGCAAGGCAAGTTCAACACCAGCGCCGGTCGCGCCAGTTCGTTGACCAGCACGCCGACGGCGGCCCAGCGATCGCGCTCACGTGGAGGTGACGCCGTCGCGTCAGTGCGGTTTTTGCCGTCGGTCTCGGGGGGCCGCTCGTCCGCCAGCGCTGTTGCGGATGCGAGCGCGCTGGCCAGTATCAATCGTGCCAGCGGCCGGCCGCGGTCCAGCGCGTGTGCATCGCCCAGGCAGTCCGCTGCCAACTGGGCGCGCGCCACGCCGGCCGCGGGGAGCCGCGTGAGAACGCGTTGCGCGTCGGCGATGAAACGCTCGGCCACCTCCGCATTGCCGCGTGCCAGACGCTTGAAGTCCTGCGCGCCGGCGGTGCTGTCCAGCAGGGCGCGCAAGCGCGGTTCCGTGGCGCTGGATGTTGCTTCTTGCCAACGCCGTTGCTGCGTGTCGCGCAGGATCGTTTGATCGATGATCGGGCCGTCAAGCATTTCCAGCGCCGCGCGCAGGGAATCGGCCAGCCCAGCGCGGCGCAAGGCCGCGTCGACGGCGTGCGGATCAAGGCGTAGCGAATCAGCGCGCCGGTGAGGCAGACCAAGCAGCCCGGTCAGCACGTCGCGTTCCTGGTTCGACAATTTGTTCAAGGTGAAGCTTGCGGTAGGGTCGCTGCCGCGCTCGAAGCGCTGGCGCAAGCGTCGACGCAGACCGCTCAATGCGGCGTCGCCGAGCAGCCGTTGCAATCGCTCCCGGTCAGACTGCGCGGCAGTATTCATGGCGCCGGCGGCGGGAAGCGTCGATCCGGGTCGTCCTCGCGCCGACGCGCCAAGCCATCCCAGCGCCAGCGCGATACGTACACCGCATCGATGCCTTCGCGGCGCTGCAACTGGCAGATGGCGACGCCCGGCAATTCCGCGTAGCAAGCCCATTCGCGCTCGCTGGTCATGACGAAATCCAGGTCGAACTCGTGAATCAGCGCCATGCAGTGCGCGCGGGCGCTGTCGTCGATGCCGGCGAATGCCTCATCCAGCAAGACCAGACGCGGCGCATGCCGGTGGCTGCCCTGGCTGTAAAAACTGGCGACCGCGGCAAACAACGGCACGGTCAGGCCGAGTGCGCGCTCGCCGCTGGAAGCCGGGCCGGACAGCTTGCGCCACTGCGCATCCTGCCAGCGCTCGACGCGGAACCGATGCCAGTGGCGGTAATCCAGCGCGCGCGTGAGCTGGTCGAGCAGGTTGCCGCCATGCAGATCCGCGCGTGCACGCTCAGCGAGGATGCGTTCCTGCAGCATTGCGCCGACCACGCGTCGGTCCTCGCTCGACCAGGCCTCGGCGCGGGTATTGAGCAGGCGCTTGCGCGCCGCTTCGAGGCCGGCCGGCGCGTCGTCGCCGCCTTCGGGCAGCGGCTCCCAGCGCAGGCGGAACTTGACGCCGGTCGAGGTCGGCCGCTTTTCCAGCTCAGCGTTGATCGCCGCAACGTGGCGGTCGGCGTCCTGCAGCAGTTTCTGGATCTCCGCGGCGATTTCCGACTGCAGATGATTCTCCAGCACCTCGCGTTCACTCTGGCTGAGGATCTGCCGACGCTGCGCGATTTCGTCGTTGAGCCAGCGCTCGACCACGTCGATGCGCTGTGGCTGGTTTTGCCACACGATGCTGACGATGAGGTTGTTGTCGCGCTGCTCGGCCTGCGCGCGATGGCCTAGCGCGGCCAGTGCGGTGTTCAGGTCATTGAGATCAACCGTCACCTGTTTCTGGATCTGCGCCCAACGCTCATCGTCGGCTTTGACCTCGGCCAGCAATTGCTCCACGCGCCGGGCCAGCTTGAGCGCCGGCTCGATCGTCCACGGCGTTTCGGTGGGCGGGATCTCGATCTCCGCCAGCGCGACGTTGAGCAGGCCGGTGAGCGCGAAGGCATGCAGTGCGGCGATCGCCTGTTCGCGCGTGGCGATACGTTCGGCCAGCGTGTTCGTCGCACTATCGTGACGTTGATTGGCCGCGGCGCGATGCGCAATGGCTTCACTCAGCGCGTCGCGCTCGCCTTTCAGCGCGTGTTTGCCGTGCTCGATCGCCACGCGCACCGCTTCGGCGCGGCGGCGCAGTTCATCCGCTGCCGCGCCGTGCATGGCGAGCAGGGTCTCGTAACGTGTCCGCGCTTGCGTGGCCTGCTGTTGGCGTTCCTCGTGATAAGTCTGCGCGCGGGCGTTGCCGGCGTCTGCGTCGGCCTCGTCCTTGATCTGCTGCGCCAACTCGCGCGCCGCTGCGCGCAGATCGCGCACACCGCTTTGAACATCGACGAGCAGGCTCTGTTCGTAGCGTTCCAGCGCGCTTGCCACATCGTCCAGCGCATCGAGCGTCTCCGGCAGGCGCAGGTCGTGGGCATCGCGCAGCAGCAGATCGCGCAGTTCGTGCCAGCGTGCGTTCGCGTCGCGCAGGCGCGCATCGGCAGATTCCAACACGTGCAACGCGTCGCGGCGTTCGCGCTCGCAGTGCGATGCACTGTGATGGGCATCGCGCAAGGCCTGGTCGAACGGCGCCCGCTGCCATTCCTGATCCGCGCGCTGGCCTTCATCGACCAGCCCACGCCGTTGTTCTGCACTGCTCTCCAGGGCCGCACGGATCTCGCCGAGCCGCATCGCGATGGCGGCGAGTCGCTGTTCACGCGCCGCCACGCGCGCCGCATGACCGATGTACTCGGCAATGGGCTTGTTCCAGCAGCCGGCCAGCGCGCCGAGGCGATAGCGCCCGTCGGGCGCGATCCAGGCTTCGCCGTCATCGTCCTGTGCGCTGCAGGCGATGCCCTGCATCAGGCGCATGACGACCACGGCAGACACGTCCGAGCGCTCGACCGTGGGCAGCAGCCATTGCGCCAGGGAGGCGCTGCGCTGCGTGCGCGGCACCAGCACGGTGTCGTGCGTATGCGGCGAGACCAGCCGACCGTCCGGTGTGACCCAGGCATCGAGCAGGCCGCTGGCCTGCAGTGCTGCCTCGATGGCCGCGCGTTGTTGCGCATCAACCTGTTCGCGGAAGTCGACCAGTTTCCACAACGGCGCGCCGGCCACATCCAGGCGCGCATCGGCGGCGCGCTGCGCCGGCGGCGGCGGCACGCGATCCTCGCCCGCCTCCAGGCGCGCCTGTTCGGTGGCCAGCTCGCTGCGTTCCGCATCGAGTCCGCGTTCGTCCTGATCAAGCTGCGCCCGTTCCGCGGCCAGGCGATGGGTAGCGGCCAGATGCGCGTTTTCCAACACCCGCCGCGCCGGATTGTCGCCGTCCAGCGTGCGCGCCCAATCCGCCAGCGCTGCGAGCGCGGGATCAGTCGCCTGTGGCTGCAGTGCGCGCAGAGCGGCGAAGTGCTCCTGCCAGCGCTGCAGGATCTGCGTGGCCTCACGTTCCAGTTCACCCTCGGCCTGCAGCGCGCGCTCGGCGGCCTGCTCGGCGCCCGTGGCCGCCTCGTCACGCTGCTCCTGGCGCCGATCACGCTGGACGCGCGCCTCGTCGAGTTCGCGATGGCGCTTGCGCAGGGTTGCGATGTGCTGACGCCGATCGCGCGCCTGATCGCGCAGGGAGCGCTGCGTGGCCACGACGTCCGCTTCTTCGCGCTCGGCAAGCGCGGCGGTGTCTCGGAACGTCGCCAGCAGCGGGGCAGCCAGTTCAGCCACACCGCCGCTTTTTGCATGCTGGCCGGCGCCGCGCAGCGCCGTGGCCAGCGCGTTCACGGCATGGGCGTGGGTGTCGATGCGCGCGGTCGTTCGCGTTTGTGCCTGTTGCAGCCGCGTGGCGGCGCGTTCGGCCTCGCCAGCCGCCGTGGTCGCGGCGCGAGCCTCGTTGTCGGCAGCGCCCTTGGCATCGTCGATGCGGCGCACGGTGGGATCGGCGCGCAGTTCGTCGGCGACGGTGCTGTCGTGTTGCAGCTGCGCATCGATCCGCTCGACCTCGCTTCCGTGCGTGCTTTCGCGTTGCTGCGCCTGCGTCGCCGCTTCGCCGGCCTCGTTGACTTCACGGCTGGCGTTGTCGTGTCCGGTTTGCGCGCCGCGCACGATCGCCGCCTCGCGGCGCGCGCGGATGGCCGCGTAAACGCGGTAGCGGCGGTTGAACTGGGCGACGGCTTTTTCCAGCGCGTCCAGATCGGACAGTTCCTGCTTGTAGTCTTCCAACTGGTTCATCGCCTCGGCCACCGGGCCGAGCAGTTCGTCGCGCAGTGGCGGCAAGGCCTCGGTCAGCGCGGTGGACAGATTGCCTTCGTTGGGATTCTTCGACAGTTGTGGCTGGCGCAGCTGGATCAGGGTGTCCATCAACGCCGCGTAGCGCGCCTCGCCCAGATGGAACAGGCGCTCGTCCACCGCACGCCGATACG
>JBDTWV010000194.1:0-5580 GCA_040006495.1 Dokdonella sp. | reverse complement strand
ACGAGTCGATCGACGAGATGAAGCACGCCGATCGGCTGATCGAGCGGATCCTGTTCCTCGAAGGCCTGCCGAACCTGCAGGCACTCGGCAAGCTGCTGATCGGTGAAACGCCGAAGGAAGTGCTGGAGTGCGATCTCAAGCTTGAACTGCACGCGCTGCCTGATCTCAGCGCCGCAATCGCCGATTGCGAGAAGCTCGCCGATTACGCGAGTCGCGATCTGTTCAAGGACATTCTGAAGTCCGAGGAAGACCATATCGACTGGCTGGAAACGCAGTTGGGTCTGATCAACCAGCTCGGCGAAGTGGCGTATCTGCAGACCAAGGTCGAAAGCTAGCTAGCAACGATTGCGACCGAGGGGCGCGCCCGCGGTGCGATGACTCGTCGTGAATGTCGCCATAAGAGCATCGCGTCTTCCGGTGCTCCGGCGCTCCCGCGCTTCCGCGCTTCCGTTTATGGCTTGACCACGACCAGGATCACGATTGCGATCAGCAAGACGGCAGGCACTTCGTTGAAGATCCGCAACCAGCCGCTGGATCGCATATTTGCGTCGCGTGCGAACTGGCCGGTCATGCGTTCGAGCATTCCGTGGAACGCGATCAGCAGCACGACCAGGGTGAGCTTCGCGTGCAGCCAGCCTTGCTGCATGTAGGCGGGGTTGCCACGCATGAACACGAACAGCGTGAGCAGGCCGAACCCGATCGCGCCCGCGGCGCCGATGCGGGTGATCATCAGCAGGCGCCGTTCCATGATCTTCAGACGTTCGCGCACAACTGATTCGCTCGCCTCGGTGTGGTAGATGAATAGTCGCGGCAGGTAGAACAAGCCTGCGAACCAGGTCACAACGAAGATGATGTGGAACGCTTTCAGCCAAAGCATGCGCGGCTCCCGAATGAGGCGCTCAGTATAGTCGGTGCACCTGATTGCATTGTTTTGCCTTGACCCGTGTGCGTTGCGCGTCTATAAGCGTCGACCGCACGCATGTGGCGTGAACAGCCCGCGACCGATGTCCAGACCCGTTCCCTCAATGGTGATTCGTCCGCACGATCCGGCGCAATTGCGGCGCACCCGGATGCTGTACGGCATGGCGTGGCTGGGTTCGTTGTTGATCGTCGCTGCGCTGGTCGCCGTCGTCATTGCACGCACCTCGCGTGATGGCTCTGCGGCGCAGCGTGCAAGCGTTGCGAAGCAGGCCGACGCGCTGAAGGCGCGCATCGCGGTGCTAGAGCGCTCCGAGCAGGTCGCGCGCGCCGGCATCGCCGATGTGCAGAAAACCCTGCGCGAGCGCGATGAGGAAGTCGGTGGCTTGCGCGCGGATCTCGCGTTCTATGGTCGCCTCGTTGGGGGCAACAAACGCGAAGGCCTCGCCGTGCATGCGTTGCAGGTCACGCCGGTCAAGAACTCTCAGGCATGGAACTTCAAGGTCACATTGACCCAGAATTTCCGGCGCGGCGCCGATATCAAGGGACGTCTGACGATCAATGTCGAAGGGGTCGCGGACGGCAAATTGACGACGCTGGATTGGGCTGCATTGAGCCAGAGCGCGAATGCTTCCGGAATTGAGTACGACTTCAAGTATTTCCAGCAGGTGAGCGGTACCATCATGCTCCCCGTCGGCTTCGCGGCCAATCGCGCGATCGTGCGGGCCGACAGCGACAGTGAGAGTGGTCAGGTCGATCAGGAGTTTGCCTGGAAGGACGCCATGAAAGGTGAGGAGAGTGACGATGTTCGGCAATGAAAAGCGCAGTGGCAAGCAGGTCGCGGCGATCAACACGCTGATCGCGGATGGCACCACGATTCGCGGCGATGTGCGCTTCGCCGGAGGTCTTCACCTCGAAGGCGTCGTTGATGGCTCGATTGCGGCGGAAGGCGATGATTCGATGTTGACCCTGACCGGCAACGGTCGCGTCGATGGCGAAGTGCGCGTGTCCAATGCCGTGATCAACGGCGTCATCAACGGTGACCTGTTCGTGAGCGAACGCCTGGAGCTGGCCGGCGGCGCGCGCATTGAAGGCAACGTGCACTACAAGGTCCTCGAAATGGCCGCCGGTGCGCAAGTCAATGGCAAGATGCTCTACCAAAGCGATGCGCCGCGCCGCCTGGCTGCGCCGCAAGCTGATGCCGAGGTGGTCGGTGTCGTCGCGGAAGCTTGAAATCGCAGCACGTCGAACCCATTTCCCACGCGGTACCCGCAGCGCATGGCCATGAACGACACCTCCACGCCGACCTACCTCGATGCCGACAACGCACCATTGTTCTTCAGCGATGCGGCGGCCGGGAAAGTGCGCGAGCTGATTGCGGAGGAAGGGAATCCGGAGTTGAAGCTGCGTGTATACATCAGCGGCGGCGGCTGTTCGGGCTTCCAGTACGGATTCACGTTCGATGAGGCACGGGCCGAAGATGATCTTGCAGTCGACAACGACGGCGTGACGCTGCTCGTCGATCCGCTCAGCCTGCAGTATCTGGCCGGCGCCGAGATCGACTACACCGAATCGCTGACCGGCGCGCAGTTCGTGATCCGCAACCCGAATGCGAAGACGACCTGCGGCTGCGGCTCGTCGTTCACCGTTTGAGCGCATGGGCGTTCGCATCCGGAGGCGGCGATCATGAGTGATCACGTCAATCCGTTTGCGGGCATTGCGCTGGAGCGCAATGCGGAACGCCGCGACGAGACAGAGTGGGCCGCTGCGCAGTGCGCAGATCGCAAGGCGCGCTTTCTATTGCTCGATGCGGATGCGCCCGGCGGCCATCGCGCGCTGATCCAATCGTCGGCGCTGGCATTGCGCTGGCTTTCACAGGACGAACGCCATGCGTTGGTCCCGAGTCTTGCGCTGATGTATCTGGGCGCCGATGAGATCGGCCCGCTGTTTGCGCTGTGCGCCAACGCTGTCGTCGCGGCGCAGGTTGCGACGGCGTGCGATGGGACCTTCATCGATCTGCGCAAGGCGGGGCTGAGCCTGCATCCGTTCCAGGCCGGCGTGTTCGCGCTCGCGCGTGCGATCGCGCATTGGCAGTTGGGTGCGCGCTTCTGCAGCGCATGCGGCGCGCCGCTGCATCTGTATGCGCTTGGCCATCGCGGGAAGTGCACGAACCCCGCTTGTGCGCTCGATCATTTTCCGCGTGTCGATCCGGCGATGATCGTGATCGTCAGCTGGCGTGACCAATGTCTGCTCGGCACCCAGTCCACATGGGCGCCCGGGCGTTATTCCACGCTGGCTGGATTCGTCGAAGCAGGCGAATCGCTTGAAGACGCGGTGCGCCGCGAGGTCTTCGAGGAATCCGGCGTTCGCGTCGGCGCATGCCACTACCACTCCTCGCAACCTTGGCCGTTCCCCTCGTCGCTGATGCTGGGCTTCACCGCACACGCGACCGATCCGACGATCAAGGTCGGTTGCGAGCTCAGCGATGCGCGTTGGTTCGGCGTCGATGACATCGTCGGCGGACTGTCCGATCGCACGCTCGTGCTGCCGCCGCGTCTGTCGGTGTCGCACGAGCTGATCGCGCACTGGCTGCGCCAGACCGCAGGCCTGGAGCTGGCGGATCTGCTTTCCGATGAGCCTTGGCAGAAATCGGCGCGATGATTGGCGCGAGGAGCATTCTCGGCGCGCGGTTCACCCCAATTCCATCAGCTAGAATGTATCGCATCGCGTCTCGCGCGCATTGCCCGACCTGACCATGGCCCAGAACCTTCTCGTCATCCTGATCGTGCTCGTCGCCGCCTACGCGTTGCCGGATCTCGCGCGCCTTCGCGACTTTTCGTGGCTCGGCGCGTGGCTGTCACGCTGGACGGATGCAGGCACGGCGACGCATGGCTCACGCGCTCCCATCATTGCGCTGCCGCTACTGTTGGTGGTGCTTTGCCTGCTTCTGCAGTCGCTGTTCGATCACGTGTTGTTCGGGCTGCCAGCGTTCGTATTCGGCGTGATCGTGCTGTTTTTCTGCTGGGGGCCGCGCGATCTCGATGCGGATATCGACGCGGTGTTGAAGGCGCCGGATCGCGAACGCCGTGAGGCAGCTGCGCAAGCATTGCGCGCGGATCCGGCGATGACGCCACTACCGTTCGAAGCTGCGCCGCTGGTCGAAGCGGTGTTTGCCTCGGCGCTGTCGCGGTGGTTCGGCGTGCTGTTCTGGTTCGTCGTGCTCGGCCCCGCCGGCGCGCTCGGCTTTCGCGTGGTGCAATTGCTCGCGCGCTACCAGCCGTTCGGTGCCGATATGGCGGTTGACCAGCGCACAGTGCTGGAACGCACTGCACTGATTCTCGACTGGGCGCCCGCGCACCTGATCGCACTGACCCTCGCGCTCGTTTCCGAATTCGATGCGGTGATCAAGACCTGGCGCGATTACCACGCGGCGCACGGGCATGGCTTCTTCACCCTCGATCTGGGTTTCCTCGGTGCGCTCGCGCGTGCCGGTGTCGATGCCGACGTGATCGCCGGCGATGGCTACGCCGCGGATGTCAGCAATCCGCTGCTGGAACTGGCCGATGCGCGCACGATACTGCGCAGAACGCTATTTGCGTGGATTGCGCTGATCGCGTTGCTGTCGCTGGTGGGTTGGTCGCACTGATCGCGAGGCGCCAAGGGGGGCGTTTGCGGGACCTCACGCCCAAGTGCCGCGCAGTTCGCACACGTGCTGTTCGAGCGTGCCTGCATCGGCGTCATCCGCCGCCAGAGGCGCGCCCACAGCGACGCCGATCCGCGAGCGGAACCGGCGCGGTAACCGCGAACGTCCCAGCGCCGAATCGCGGCGGCTAAACACTGATCCCCACAATCCGCGCAGCGCGAGCGGAATCACTGGCACCCGTCGGCGTGTGAGGATCGCTTCGACGCCAGAACGGAATGCTGCGATCTCGCCGTCACGCGTCAATCCGCCTTCTGGAAACAGGCAAACCAGCTCACCCTCGACCAGCGCGCGGTCGATCTCGTCGAACGCATTGGCGAGTAGCGCGGGATCTTCTTTGTGGCCTGCGATCGGAATGGCCTTCGCGGTGCGGAAGATGGAGCGCAGGACTGGGATATTGAAAATTTTGTAATACATTACGAAGCGCACCGGCCGGCGCACCACGCCGCCAACGATCAGCGCATCGATGAAGCTGACGTGATTGCAGACCAGCAGCGCCGCGCCTTCACCGGGAATCCGTTCGAGTCCACTGACCTCGATCCGATACAACGTGTTGACCAGGATCCATGACAGGAAGCGCATCAGGAATTCCGGTACCAGGGTGTAGATGTAGATCGCGACCAGCGCGTTGAGCACCGCGGTGCACAGGAAAATCTGCGGGATCGACAGGCCGAGCGCGCCGAGGCCGATGCCGAACGCGGCTGCGGCGACCAAAAACAGCGCGTTGATGATGTTGTTGCCGGCGATCACGCGCGACAGTTGGCTGCGCTCGGCACGGCTTTGCACCAGTGCGAACAGCGGCACGATGTAGAAACCGGCGAACACGCCGAGCAGGGTCAGGTCGAGTGCAATGCGCCAGTTGCCCGGTGCGGCGAGAAAGGCGAGTGCGCCGAGACCGTGCGCGGTCGCGAGTTCGGGCCGCGCGAAATACAGGTCGATGCCGAACAGGCTGAGGCCGATCG